>JAVVEE010000057.1:0-17377 GCA_032251315.1 Gammaproteobacteria bacterium | reverse complement strand
CTGACGAAACCTGGCGTATGGATTCGATTCTGATATCCATTTTCAAGTATTCTGTGATTCGCTTCCGCCCATAAGGGGCCGTCGCCAAACATATAGAAATGAATGTTCCGCTCGTGAGATCGGTTGATAATCTCGGTCGCGATGCTGATAAAAATATCTGTGCGTTTTACAGGTACAAATCGACCTACAAAAGCGATATTGAAATGGTCAGCGCTGCACTTAAATTTGACAGGCAAATTTGATTTCTCGATCACCGCCTCGATGTTAATACCATTCGGAATGACCGTAAGTTTCCTGTGCGGGTATCTAGCTTTCAGCTTCCCGGCCAGTTCTGGAGAAACCGCGATAATTCTTGATTGAAAAATCCAGCCGGAAATTTTATCCAGCAAAGTAAAAGTAGAGCGCCTGAGATTGAACCTGTGATCTGCGTTTTCATTGGCACCGTGTGCCGTTCGTACCGATGCTGTACGGGTCATGAAGGCAACCATACCACCTATAACGTTTTCCTTGCTGCGATGGGTATGGATCACAGCCGGCTTAAATTTCAACACCAGTCTGTACAGGTGTATAAGAATCGACAGCGAGGATAAACTCGATTCATCGAGAATGATCACTTGTACGTCGACGGCGCGTAGCGCATCGGCCAATTGGCCATTGTTCAGCAACACAATCCTGAGATCGACCTGCGAGGTGGCGGCCAATTCGCGAGCAAGATGATAGAGCTGAACTTCCGCGCCCGCCCAGAGATCACCCGATGCAAAGTGTAAAATTTTCATAAGCAGAAATTAATTGAGATTTCCTATTTGTGCACATGACTAATGATGAGTAATCATATCTGATGTTGAACACAAACCCCCGCATTCATACTACGGGTTATCATGCGCGTCCCAAGCCAGCCGATTCTCTCAGACTGGATTCAGGATACAAAATAATCCATGAGTCCGGTGGCACGATATCGAACGCACTTGCAGAGCAGTGGGCTGAACTGGCGCATCGCATTGCCCGCCCTGTTTTCATTCATGACGTCAACTGGTTTAAGGCGCAACTAAGCAGTCGGCGCAGTATTGCGAAGTCATGCCACATTTTTGCGCTCAGTTATGAAGATAAGCTGATAGCGATATTTCCCTTGCAGTACACAGTAACCCGCCGTTTCGGTCTGCCATTCAGAACCTGGCGCATTTTCTGGCCAAACGATATGGGTATCAATGACTTCATCATTCCCGCGCCTTTCGATACCCATAATTACCTGCAGCTATTAATGGCCCAGTTGAACAGTCAGGTGCAAACTTATCCCTGGGATCTGCTGGAGCTTGAGAATGTCATGGAAACGGCCACTGTTTCTGAAGTCATAAATTGTCATCCGCTTTCACGCTGCATTAGTGTCTATCACCACGACAGCAAGTACCTGAGCTGTGCTTCGAGTTACGATTCGTCGGTGGCCGACATCTCCGGAAAATTCAAAAGTAACAATCGACGCAAGCGCAGGAAATTAGAAAAGCTGGGCACGGTCACCACCTCGTACCACTCTAACGCAGACGAACTTGCAGTCGCGTTCGAACAGTTTCTTGAAGTCGAGGCTGCCAACTGGAAAGGCAGGGAAGGCACGGCATTGCGCTGCGACACGGAGCAATGCTGTTTTTATTGGGCACTTCTGGATGAGTATACCGCAACAGGTCGTAGCGTGATTCATACACTGAACCTCAACGGCACGCCGATCGCCGCTCAGCTGGCTCTGATCAGCGGCGACACCTTCTATTTGCTTAAGATTGGTTATGATGCCGAATACCGTACCATGGGTCCGGGTGGGCTGCTGCTGGAGGAAACAATAAAACGTTTTTCCGGTGACGCTCGGATTCGGCGCATCAGCTTCGTTACCGGCGCGAAATGGAATGATGACTGGGCGCCGCACGTGGACAAGGTTTATAACCACTATATTTACAACGCCACTGCCAGAGGTTTATTTTTCTGGCCTGCAGAGAAAATTAAATCAGCACTGCGTCAGATCAGGCGCAAATATTTCAGCAAAGAGAGTCAGCCATGAATATTCTGGGCTTGAACTATTATTACCACGATACAGCCGCTTCCATCGTCAGTGACGGCCAACTGATCGTCGCCATTGAAGAGGAACGACTTAGCCGTGACAAACATACCTGGTCATTTCCGCTACAGTCTTCTGAGAGAGCAATGGAGGTTGCCGGGCTGTCGCCGAAAGACATTGACCATATTGCGGTCTCAATCAAGCCTTTATTGAATTCGGGTGCGCGGCTGTTTTATGGGCTGAAGAATTTTTCCAACGCCAAACCCTTTATCGGGCACGAACTGATTGCGGGCAGAAATAAACAGCTCGCCTTCAGGCGATGGTTCAACCGCACCTTTGGACATCTTACGAAAAAGCCGCAGGTGCATTTTGTTCCCCATCATGTCTGCCATGCTGTCGGCAGCTTCCTGGTGTCCCCTTATGAAAAAGCGGCCCTGCTCGGCATTGATGGCGCCGGAGAATGGGCAACTTCATACATGGGTTTTGGTGAAGGCACCCGCACAACGGAATACAGGCAAAGTTATTTTCCGAACTCGCTGGGTTCCTTTTATGAGGCCGTAACACAGTTCTGCGGCTTTCAGCCCAATTATGATGAAGGCAAGACGATGGGGCTGGCACCCATGGGAGATCCGCAACCTTTTTATGACAAAATGAGCCAGATGATTGCCGTCGACAATGACGGCAAAATAAAAATAGACCTGTCTTATTTCAGTTATCAATTTTGGGGTAATCAGCGCTTCTCAAAAAAATTTATTGAGTCCTTCGGTCAGCCCAGAGACAAAAAAAGTGAGTTTAAAGATAACCACCTCAACGTCGCCGCTGCGGCGCAGCGGGTTCTGGAGGAGCGCATTCTGGAACTGAGCAATGTGCTCTACGACAAAACCGGTGCTGACTATATCGTTATGGCCGGTGGTGTTGCACTCAATAGCGTTGCCAACGGGCGCGTCGTCCGCGAAAGCAAATTCAAGGATGTCTATGTCATGCCTGCCGCTGGTGACAGCGGTACCGGCATTGGTGCCTCCTACTATGTCTACAATAAAATTCTCAAACAGCCGCGCAACTTTGTGCACTTAAATCCGTATGTTGGTAATGGCTATAGCAATGATGAAATACTAAAGACCATCAGGGAGTGCAAGCTGAACGCGGAGCACTACGAGGACATTTGCAGCGAAGCCGCCAGGCTGTTGCATTCCGGCAATATCCTCGGCTGGTTCCAGGGAAATATGGAAATCGGACCGCGATCACTGGGCAATCGTAGCATTCTGGCCGATCCAACCACGCCGGGCATGAAGGACAAAATCAACACCGAGGTAAAACATCGCGAGGCCTACCGCCCCTTTGCACCATCATGCACTGTCGAGGCCGCAGGCCAGTTTTTTGAGACTGAAGTTGAAGACCCATTTATGCTTAAAGTCTGCTTTGTCCGGCCGGAGGCGAGAGAGAAACTGCCTGCCGTTACCCATGTAGATGGTAGCGCCCGCCTGCAGACCGTGCATAAAGAAACAAACCCGCGCTATCATGAGTTACTCAGCCGCTTTGGTGAACTGAGCGGCGCACCGGTGCTGCTTAATACCAGTTTTAATATCATGGGCGAACCGATTGTGGAGTCTCCCTATCATGCCATCCGCTGTTTTTTTACAACCGGCCTGGATATTCTCGTACTGGGCAATTACCTCATCAGAAAATAGGCCATGGTATATGGACAAAATAATTTTATAATTCGCTGCTATGCTGCCTGTTTAGCGGCTCATCATCACAATTACATCCAATGACTGCATCAATCACCTATGACTCCAAACTGACGGTCTCCCTGAAGTCGGTTGACAGTGTTGCGGATGCTCTGGTGCAGGTGACGGCGCTGGAAAAGTTCAGCTGTAGCATTTTTCTGGCAAGGCCCTGGATAGCATCCTGGTTGCAGACCATCGGCGATAAGGCAAAGATATACTCCCTCCAGTTTTACAATAAACAAAATAAACTGGTCGGAATCTGTTTTATTACCCGCGCTACGATAAGGCGCAGAAAGTTTTTTAAGATTGAGCAACTGTCACTGAATGAGTCTGAGGCAAAAGACAATAAATTTATTATTGAATATAACGGAATACTGCATGACCCGGCGTTCCATGATGATGTTCACTACTCGTTTATCGAGTTCCTGAGCTGCTCCAGTCTTAAGTTTGACGAACTTCGCATTAATGCCGCCGAGGCTAAGGCGTTCCATAACCTGAAAAAAATCTGTACCGACTTCGATCTGAAGCTCATTGAAGATGAAACCTCAAAAGCATATTGCACGAATCTTAATGGCTACGATGGTAATTCAGAAAATTACATCGCCTCGTTATCAAAGAGCAAGCGAGAGCAAATAAGGCGCTCAATAAAATACTTCAGCAAGTTTGGTGTGCCGACGCTGGAATTTGCCAGTGGCAGAAATCAGTGCCTTGAGTTCTTTCACAAACTGGGCGGGCTGCATCAGCGTGCCTGGAACGCCAGAGGCAGGGCCGGTGCCTATGCCAGTCAGAACTGGGTTGATTTTCATAGCAGATTAATTACCGACTACCCAGACAGGGTGCAGTTAATTCGAATTTCATACGGCAGGCATATCCTGGGCTATCTTTATAATCTGATTGATCGAAATGTCGCCTATTCCATACAGAGCGGCTTTAATTACTCCGCAGATAAAAATGACAGGCCGGGCATTGTCTCGCACTTTATGGTGACAAACGATTGCATCAGACATGCGATAGAACGATATGAATATCTGGCGGGCGACGCGCAATACAAACGCAGTCTGTCGAATGCGCACCGGCAATTCAGCTGGTATGTGGTTCAGAGAAAAAACCTTAAAATGCGTATCGAAAATACTGCAGTATGGCTGAAAAGAGCTGTCGCAAATTAATGGATCACAGTTAGACGTAATTGACGCTGGCACAGGTTGAACATGTCCGTTATGTCTGAACTGTGGAATCTGGAAATATTCCTGCACGCTTCGCGTAGGTTTATGCATCTATGTTTCGTATAAACTAGCCAGTAAATACGATGATTAATGGCAAAGTTTACAGCCGGAACACAGAGAGGAAGCTTTAAATGCTTGCTTGCGCTAAAGGAGTTCAGTGGCAAGCTTTCCTTCTGCGATAGGCTGTCAGATAAATTAGAGGCGGCTTAAATAAGATCATGTCAATAACCGAGCTTTACTCTCTCAGGCCACGTGTGCTCTGGCAAGCCTTCAAGTCTGAAAACTTCGCTTTCTGGATGGCCTGCGCCTATTTGTTTTTTGAGTATGTCCGGCCACAGAGCATATGGCCTATCCTGAATTTCTACCCTTATTGGGGTAGAACTTTTGTTGTGCTGGCATTGCTGGGGTGGCTGGTATCTGCCAACAAGCAGTTTGTGTGGACAAGTGCAACTACCGGTGTTTTTTTTCTGCTATTTATAATCACACTTTCATCATACACAGCGTACTGGCCGCAGGTGTCATGGCAGCACTTTATGGATTATTTCAGCTGGGTCATTGTATTTTTTGTCCTGACTCAAACCATCACAACAAGGCAGCAGTTTTTTATTCTGCTGCTGATATTTATGCTGGCGAGTTTTAAACTGTCACAGTTTGGTGCAATCTCATGGGCAGCATCTGGTTTTTCTTATCGAAGCTGGGGCATTCGGGGGCCGGAAGGGTTTTTTGAAAACCCAGGTGAACTGGCGATCCAGATGCTCGTGTTCGCACCCATCGCATTATTTTTTATCCAGGGGATTAAAGAGCATATAAAGCCATGGCTGGTAAAATTTCTTTATCTCATGCCAATCACAGCCGTCTTTACCATAATGGGTACAAACACGCGCGGTGGTCAGCTTGCATTAGCCGTGCAGGTTCTTGCGTTAATTATGATGACAAAACATCGCTTTAAGGTGATCTTTGCCGTCACGATGATAACGGTCGCGGGCTATCAGTTTCTTCCAGAGGAACAGAAGCTTCGCTTTGAGTATTCTGGCAAGGATGTTACTTCTGTGCAGAGGCTTCTGTACTGGGAGCATGGCTGGACGATGATGAAAGAGCATCCTCTGTTGGGGGTCGGGTATTTTAATTTTATACCGTACTATGAGCGGCATCATTCTGAAGATATCATTGGCTGGCGAGGCAGGGCGGAACTGCCTCATAATATATTTATTCAGGTGGGCACGGATACGGGTTTTTCTGGCCTGGCTGTATTCAGTTTGCTGATTGTGGGCTGTTACATCGGCACTCGACGCATTATGCAAACAGCCGAGGCCAATAATGATGTTTTTATTTCCAATATGGCCAAAGGAATGAATGTCGCCCTGATCGGATATGTAGTGGCCGGTCAGTTTGTGACCGTAGCATATTACCCGTTTTTCTGGGTCCATATTACCCTTGTTACCATCATGGCTACCATCATTCGAAACGAGGTGGGCGATGTAGAAGCCATCAACAAAGAGGCCGTAAAAAACGTGGGTTCAGCCTTTAATTACGGCCTGGCAAATTTGTCTGAGAAAAAAACATGAGAAAGAATATATTGTTGGTTGCAAACTGGAAGTCAGATGTCGGTTATGCATGGTGGTTAATGGAAAACTTCTGGGTGCAAATATCCCGACTTGCAGATCAGGCGAACAAGCAATGCTACCTAATATATCCTGTGCTTTCTGGACTGCCGGATTCAGTGCGGTCTTCGTCAATTATCAGCAAAGAAATTGACTACAGTGATAATTCACTTAGGGGATTTATCAGGCTGATAACATTCATTAAAACCAATAACATTGGCTGCTTATATTTGACCGACAAACCTTACATAAGTATGCAGTATTTAATATTCAGGCTGGTTGGTGTAAACAAAGTCATTGTGCATGACCACACGCCCGGGCACAGGGACCGGCCAGTAGGCCTTAAGAAACTGATCAAGCGGTCGATAAGTTTTCTGCCTGCGGTAACGGCCGATGCCATGATTGCGGTTTCAAACTATGTAAAAGACCGGCATCTCTACTGTAACTGCATACCGCCAGAGAAATCATATGTTGCAAAAAACGGCATTGTGCCAATTGGCGGAAACACGGAATCTCATCCGTCATCAATTAATGAATTCAATATTCCTTCTAATGCAATTATTATTTTTACTTCGGGTCGAGCAAATCAATACAAAAGGATCGATTTTATTATCGAGTGCGCCAATATTTTAATTAACAAAAATCAGCTTGATAATATTTACTTTCTTTATTGTGGGGATGGGCCGAATATGCGTGATTTAAAGGTGCTATGTGATAATTATCAACTCAGAGAAAAGTTTATATTTGCAGGCGCACGCAATGATGTCAGGGAGCTTGCGAAGCAATGCCACATTGGCATTCAGGCTTCCAGGGGTGAAGGTTGCTCGCTCTCAATACTTGAATACATGAGTGCAGGACTAGCTACTGTTCTTCCGGATAACCCTTCAGTCTGTGCATCAATCATTGATTATGAAACCGGGCTGGTTTATAGAGATACTGATGTCAGTTCAGCGACCGAGGCTCTACGCAAGCTTATCTTTGATAGTGAACTGAGAAAAAGGCTTGGCAGTAATGCAGAAAGAACGATTCAATCAGATTATAATTTAGCTGATACTAATAAAGAATTTATCAATATAATAAAAAAAATCTATCCTTAGGCATGCAATGTCGGCAGGAATAATGCACTTGTCGTTATGTAATTACTTTAACTGGCGATACATAAATTCAACAGAAGCCACTAATATATTGATGGATATACGCATTGTGATTTATTGGGTTTCACTGCTTAATAATAGGGTTACAAAAAATACCTTATATATTTTGCAAACATAGAGCCATCCTGTGATGAATAAGCCGGCAGCATCAAACGCAAACACCATGGTGAAACACTCATCGATATATGCTGCTGGAAATATCAGCAGGCAGCTGGTGGGTTTTCTAATGCTCCCGATCTACACGCGCTACCTGTCGCCGAGTGACTATGGCGTAATTGCCCTGATAATATTCATAATAACATTGATTGAGCTGGCTTTCGGCGCACGCATGGCTAAAGCCGTGCCGAAGTTTTACTATGAAGACGACGACCCCATAAGACGGTACACGATTATTTCAACCGCGCTCATTATAACGACCTGTGCCAGTGGCCTTGCTACTCTGGGGTTGTTCATCCTAAGCGACAATGTGTCTGTACTTTTTTTTAATACCAGTGATCATGGTTTGATCATTGCCTTCCTTTCTACATTATTAGTCTGCACTGCGGTCGAAAACTATGCCCTGGTTTATATCCGAATTTTGGGTAAGCCCTGGCTTTTTATTTCAATCAGCCTCGCCAAACTGATCACGCAGTTAAGTTTGAACATTTATTTCATTGTATTCTTGAAAATGGGTATCCTGGGCATAGCCGTAAGCACAATGTTGTCATCGATCCTTTTTGCACTTCTGCTTGGTACCTATACATTAAAAGCTACAGGGTTGAAATTTAGCCCTCAGCTGGGTATGAAAATGTTCATCTACTGCTGGCCATTATGGCTTGCCGGCTTTGCCGGCCTTTATATCGGATCGGTTAATCGTTATTATATAAATGTTTTCAGCTCCTTGAGCGATGTGGGGTTATTTGAACTTGCAACAAAATTCAGCACTATACTGGTGCTGTTAATCTGGCAGCCAATCGATCAATATTGGCAGACTGAGCGCTTTCGGTATTATCACGAAGGCAATAACAGAACTATTTATAACAACGTATTTAATATTGTTAGTACAATATTAATATTGGCTACTTTGGGGATCAGTTTTTTTTCCGGGCCGGTTATAAAAATAATGGCGAGTAGTGAGTTTCATGCCGCTATTGAGGCGGTGCCGTACCTGACAATTGGGGCGTTATTCAGCTGCCTGGTTATTTTTATGGAGTTTAGTTTTTTAGTCACTAGCAAAACAGGCTGGATAGTGAGAAATCAGTACCTTACTGCATTTGTCGTCACTGTTTTGTATTTGTTGCTAATCCCCACCTTCGGCTATATAGGCGCGGCAATTGCTGCAATGCTTGCACAAATATTCCAGTTTTTCCTTGTTTATGCTCGAGGCAGGAAATTTTTCGATATGGAGATATCACTCAAGCCTCTGATGCTGAGCCTCGCAGTAGCAATCGCGATATACACGGGAACTGTGCAAATAACAACCACAAGCCTGATCGGCGAGTTAGTATTAAAACTTTTTGCATTCATACTTTGTATGGTTATTTTAACAGCATTACTTTTACGTAATAATGAAATTAGAGTGCAGATGGTTTACATGACTCCCGAACGCCTGAGGAAATGGATGTAGTTATTTCCCGCTGATCAGTTGGTCTTTAATCCCAATTCACGAGCCCATTGCTTTGAATCAAAATCAAAAAGATGATTGAAATATTGGAGCGCGTGCTCTCGAGACCATACACCTTTATAGACTTGAGGCCAGTGTTCTACATATTTTGAGTCAACAATAAGCAGCGGGGTTGCAGGTATGGTTTTCTGTTCAATAGCTGCCATTACGGCTACCCTGTGTTGCCCATGAAGGACAAGGTAGCGGAAATTATCACCTCTCTTTAATACCTGAACAGTAATATCATCGCCTCCCCTTTTGTAGCCATGTTTCTGGATTGAGTCGACAACGCCAAGCAATCTGTCGTACTCAATTTTCGCTTTTTTATTTGACACCGGCCCCTGCAGGCCATAGCCATCTAAATAGGTTAACTCACTATGTCCGGCCCATTTGTTCTCCAGATCTATTATTCTGCATAGCTTCGCTAGAGCTGCATCAGGTAAAACATCAATCCAGGGAAGATTATGAATTAATAACGGGCTGTTTTTCTCGAGAAGACTGGTGCCATTTTTTATTCCTATTAGCGCATCACGTGCATTTACAGGCTGCCATTTTTTATAGTAGCGCTCTAAGACGGAGCCTTCATATTTGGCCTCACCTGTACGCAAATACTCTTTCGCGGCCTCCACAAATGGATGCCAGCCATCTGCTGCCATTGATAGCCCATTATAGATAACACATCGCTGTATCTCGCAACGTAGTGCTATATTCTCGCCTGCGTGTATTCTGTCCATAACCATAAATGGGTTATCGCATAATTCCGGTAATTCTTTTTCTTCCATGCATCCCTGAATCTCAAGACCAAAAAACCCTAGTATGCTGTTTATGAAATTTTTTATAATTTTCCTAAAATGATGCCAGATCACCGTCTTATACCTCCTCTGACTTTAGATAAACCTGTTTTATTTGCGACCCACAATGGTGGTGTATTTTCAGCGCATGAGACAACGTAGCCTGTAGGAATTAAACAGTCCCAGTGTTATCAATTAACGGGTGGTGTCTCAATTCTACTTGCAATCTCCTGAACTGAGTTCTGGATGTAAGTGAAACACTTTTCAAAATATTCTGAGGAGGAGCCGTAGGGATCCTGAATGTAGGGCAACATTGGACGGTTCCACAGACCGAGCAACGTAGTGGCGTGTTGCCTTACCAGATTTTTATGTAGAAACTCGGCCTGATACGGGTCCATGGCTATGAGTAAATCTGTTTTTTTCAAAATCAGGTACATAATCGGTCTGGAGACGTGGCTATCCAGGTCAAAGCCAAGTTGCTTCGCCATATTTATGGCATCGGCATCAGCCGGTGCGTCTTCGATAGCATCAAGGCCGCAGGATGTTGCCTCTATGCCTAGTGAGCGCGCCACCACCTCGGCATAAGCGCTTCGGCAGATATTGCCCTTGCAGACGAACACCAGCCTTTCGACAGATTGCCAGTCGATATCTCGATAATGCCGATAAAGGCCCAGGTTGTTTAGCAGCCGATGCCATAGGGTGTGTACAAATCCCCTACGAGTTCCATAATAATTGTTTAACCAGCGTTCTGTATTCACGGCATTCCTGTTTGCGGAAATTATCTATCGGGCAACATGTGCAAAAGCTATAATCAAGTAAATGCTACGCGGAAAGTCACTAATGAATTCATTTTACATGAAACCCCTACTTGTTCTAGATGCGAATCAGCGTAGCGCTTTGGCGGTCACGCGTTCACTGGGACGTCATGGTGTGTCGTTGATAACCGCCGATGAAACCGTCACCTCTTTAGCGGGCTGCTCGCGCTATTCACAGAAATATATTTCGCATCCATCACCACGTCTACAGACAGAGCATTTTATCTCCACCATTGTTGAAATATGCAATAAGGAAAACATTGCTATTATTTTCCCCATGACCGAGTTAACCACAAACCTGCTACTTAAACATCAGGACAAATTGTCCGGGATTATCCTGCCCTTTGCAGGTCTCGAAACAGTGGATGCGCTGGCGGATAAATACAGGCTGATGCAACTGGCTCAAGCCCTCGATATACCGGTGCCGAAAACCGTGTACGTAGACGCGCTGAATAATCTGCCGGTGAAGCTGACTCAATTGAATTACCCACTGGTGCTCAAACCCGGAAAGTCGTGGCTTGAATATCAGCATGAGTGGTTGCATAGTAGTGTTCGTTTTGCAGATAACGCAGAACAGGCGGAGGCGATACTCGAACAGGATGCAGCATTCCAAGCACACCCGTTTTTGTTGCAGGAAAATGTCCCCGGTAAAGGCGAAGGCATCTTCGCCCTCTATGACAGGGGCGAAGTGAAGGCCTTGTTTGCACATAAGCGCCTACGGGAAAAACCACCCCGAGGCGGTGTGAGTGTGCTCAGTGAAAGTGTTACGATGAATGCACAGCTGTTGTCGTTTACCCGGTCCCTACTCGATCATGTCGGCTGGCATGGCATTGCCATGGTGGAGTTCAGGGTGGATGAGAATGGCACGGCGTATCTGATGGAAATCAACACCCGCTTCTGGGGTTCGTTACAGCTGGCAGTTGATGCCGGTGTGGATTTTCCCTGGCTGCTTTATCAGGTGGCCTGCGGTAAAAAAACTGCACCGGTTGAATCTTACCGAAGGGGCGTGCGTCTGCGCTGGTTGCTGGGGGATCTGGATTCCCTGTATCTGACGCTGCGCGATAAAACGTTTTCATTCAGGGAAAAAACCCGCGCTGTGTTCAGATTTTTACGGCCGTCTTTTAATACCCACCATGAAGTCAACCGCTGGAATGATCCGGCACCTTTCTGGTGGGAATTGAAGCAGTACCTGAAAAACTTACTGGCAAGAACCTGAATCAGTCAGGAATAAGCTATGATGAGATCATCGTAAATCGCCTGGTAGGCGTTGAGCATGGTGTGCCGGTCAAAAGTCCTGATAGCGTGTTGCCGGCCTTTAAGCGCGAGCTCTGCACGCAGCGCGTGATCGTTGGACAGTTTTAGTATCGCCTGCGCGATGGCATCGGCACTGCCGGGCTGAACCAACCAGCCGGTTTCGGCGTGGCTAACAATCTCTTCCGGGCCACCACTGCGTGTGACGATAACGGGCAGGCCTGCCGCCATCGCCTGAATGGTGGCAATGGAAAAACCTTCTGATGTCGAAGACAGGAGGAACAGATCGAGGTTGGATAAGAACTCGGCAGGATCATTCTGGAAGCCGAGAAAAAACACACTGTTGGCCAGTCCCAGCTCGTCCTTCAGTTGCAGAAGAGTATTGTAGAGCTCACCCTGGCCCTGACCGGCAATAATGAAGCGAAAATTGCTTGTCCGGTTTTTCAGCAGTGCCGCTGCTCGCAGCAGTACATCATAGGCCTTGGCCGAACGAATATTGCCCAGGCTACCGACAATAATGTCATCGGCATGCCAGCCCATCCTGTTGCGTAGCGCAGCAGACGCAGGGCGCATAAAGCTGGCGCTGTCTATGCCGTTATAAACCACAGTAGTTTTGTTGTTGCGTAGTGGCGTTCGCCTTACGATGTTTTCCCTAAGGTTGTTTGATACCGCCACGATTGAATTTGCTCCCATGTTAAGCGCATAAAACTTCAGCGCTTGCAGGCGTTCATGTGCGCCAATATCGACAGCGCCATGAAAGCTGGCGACGACAGGGGTATGAGTGATTAGACCCGCCAGTGCGCAATAGACATTTGATCCCAATAAATGTGACTGAATTAGATCAACACGTTCACGGCGAATCAGCCGGATTAGCGATCGCAGATAGCGCCAGTTGAAAGAGCCTTTTGATTCCAGAATAATGGGCGTTACACCACGTTGAAACAGCTCGTCATAAAGCCAGCCCTTGCCGCGAAGAACAATTATTGAATGGTATTTATCACGTGATAAATTTGTAACCAGTTCGATAAAGACAGTTTCAGCACCACCGGGACCAGTGGTATCGATGCTATGAAGAATGGTTTTCATAAATTCATATTTTCGTTCTTGAGGAGAACACATTACAATAGATGTCAGTCACAGACCAGCTGATTTAAGATAAATAATATGACGCTAAAACCTTACTTTGTGAAAGCCATCAGCAAGCGCATGCTGCAGCATCTGGCAGCGTCTTATTACAAACTTACAAACGTGAGTGATCAGCCGCAGCTGCTGATACTGATGTACCATAGAGTTCTGCCAATGGCTGATGAGCGCGCACAGCGTGAAGAACCGGGGATGATCGTCACGCCCGAGACGTTCAGGTTACATATTGAGACGCTTAAAAAAGATTTCGAAATAATTCAGCTTTCGAAATGGCTGGCGCTGAAAAAAAGCGGCTCCGTACTTCCTGCACGCGCCTGCGCCATTACCTTCGATGATGGCTGGGTGGATAATTATGAATTTGCCTTTCCACTATTACGAGAACTGGAAGTGCCGGCCACCATCTTTCTGGTCTCCGAAATGATCGGTACCGACCAGCAGTTCTGGCCGGAACGGTTTGCGCTTGTCGTCACCGGCATTGCCAGAAATTACACCGAGCAATGGTCGCATCCGGCACTGGAGTGGATAAGAGAAACGTCTAACCATTATGCGTTCAGCACGTTGCCGCCGAACCGCGAAGAGCTGAGCGAAATGATTGCAAATGCCAAGGCATTGCCCGACCATGAGATCCATGACCGACTCGATAACATAGAAGAAACTATGAATTTATCAGTGGAGAACAAAAAGGCCTCACTGCTTAACTGGCAGCAACTTTCTGAAATGATCAAGTCGGGGCTGGTGGAAGCCGGCAGCCACACCTGTAACCATGTCCGCTTTAATGAGTCGACCAGCCGCGCTGTTCTGGAACATGAAATCATCAGCAGCAAACAGCAGATCGAGAAAAAAACTGGATACACGGTAAATACTTTCTGCTTCCCTAACGGTGATTACACGCCCGAAGCATTAGCCCTGGTTCGGCAACACTATGCCGGGGGAGTTTCCACGCTATACGGCTGGAATTCGGCATCAACTGATCGCTGTCTGTTGCAGCGTATCGGCGTTCATGAGGATGTCGCTAAAAACAGAGTTGCCTTTCTGGCGCGCATCTCAGGATGGATGTAGGTTGCCATATGAGTCACAAACACACTATGCAGACGAAGCATATATTATCAAATCCAGCAGGCTGGTTTTGTGCGCAATTTCCAGATGCAGAAGCGTATAAAATAACCATGCTCAATGAGCTGTATAAGCAAAGGCAAGTATTAAAAAAACAGAGCCGGGCAAGTGAGATTGAAGCGAAAATTATTTCCCGGAAAATTGGCGAGGCAAAAAAAAAGAAGCGGCCTGTGGCCGAGTTGATGTCGGCCATGCAGAGGCAAAGTGCAGAGGGTAAACGATTAGAAGCAGAACTTAACGATGTTGACATACAGATTCTGGATTTTTTTGTCAGCAGTAATGCAAAACAAGAACACGAAACCAGAACCAGCACGGCATCATCTTGTCAGCGATATTCTGCTGTTGCCACTAACACGGATAACATCACCGTCGCGCTTCTGGACAGGGAAGAGCAGGAATGGAATGACTACGTTGAAAAACATCCTGCTGCCACCATTCATCACCTGACACCATGGCGGCAGATACTGCAAAAAACATACGGCATTGAAAGTTTCTATTTCGTCGCACGTAACGACGGGCACAGAATCGTGGGTGTGTTGCCACTGGTTCGACTCAAAAGCCGCCTGTTCGGTGACATGCTGGTGTCGATGCCATACTTTCAGCGCGGCGGCGCGATTGCAGATCACCCTGCGATTGAAACGACGCTGATGCAGAGCGCGAATCGGGAGGCGGCGCGATTGGGGATCGACCATATTGAATACCGGGATGATATTCCACGGCAAGATCTGCTTGCGCTAACCTTTAAGGTAAATATGATTCTTGCTCTGCCCGATTCCGAAGAGACGTTATGGCATGGCTTCACTGCAAAACTACGCGCCCAGATAAAACGCCCGCAACAGCTGGCACCCCGGATACTGATAGGCGGCAAGGAATATCTGGACGACTTTTATAAAGTTTATTCGCGCAATATGCGCGACCTGGGGTCACCGGTACACTCCCGGCTACTGCTTGAAAATATGCTTAAGGCCTTTCCCGGTAAGAGCTGGATCATCGTAATACGCCTGAACAACATACCTGTTTCTGCAGGATTTCTGCTGGGCCATGGTGATACCATGGAAGTACCATTGGCCTCAACCATCCGCGAGGCCAACCCTCACAGCATGAATATGCTGCTGTACTGGGAAGTGCTAAAGCTGGCAGTCAGGCAGGGTTATAAGAATTTTGATTTCGGGCGATCAAGCAAACACGCGGGCACCTACCGTTTCAAGCAACAATGGGGGGCTCAACCTAAACAGCTGTACTGGCATTACTGGCAGGGCGAAAAAGAAGAGCTGCCATCACTGAACCCGTCGAATCCTAAATATGCATTAATGATTTATATGTGGAAAAGACTGCCAGTTAGATTGACCCAATGGCTCGGGCCCTTGATAGTAAAAAATATTCCATGAGTATTATATGTGAGGTGGTAAGGAGCTAAAAGAATGAAAGAATTGCTAAAAAATATATTGATTCCATCGCTGGCCAGCTCCTCGGTTTCTGTACTGGCTAACGCTTTATTCGGACGCGGTATTCCGGTGTTTATGATTCACCGCATGAAAGTTTCTGGACATGCTAACAGTGGTACAACACCAGAGTATCTGCGTCAATGCTTAAGTTATCTGGTTGCGAATGGCTACACCTTTGTTTCCCTGGAAGAAATTATCCAATCACTGATAAAACAGACATCACTGCCAATAAAATCGGTCGCCTTTACCATGGATGATGGTTTTTTAGAGCAGGGGACAGTTGCTGCGCCCATCTTTTTAGAATTTAATTGCCCAGTTACCTTTTTTGTTGTTACCAGCATGCTTGATCAAAAGCTATGGCCCTGGGATGCGAAAGTCTCATGGATTATCGACAATACAAAAAAAAGTCGTATCACAATAAGATTTGAAGATGAATGGCTAAATGAAACGCTTGGAGATAAAGGCAACTGCACTACAGCTCGCGCAAAAATACGAAACATAATTAAGGAGATGGACGCGGAACTTATTCCTGAATTAATAAACCAGCTGGCGAAGGAGGCTGAAGTTTCAGTTCCTGAAGCCGCTCCTTGCTGTTATCAATCTTTAAACTGGGAGATGGCGCGTGAGCTTGAAAGCAGGGGTATCCGGTTCGCCCCGCACTCCATGTCACATCGCATCTTGTCTAAATTAAACAGACCCTCAGCAGAAGATGAAATTCTGGGTTCATGGCAAGTGCTGGAGCGAGAACTCGCCAATCCGGTGAAAATATTTTGCTATCCCACAGGCAGGGTTCTTGATTTTGGACCCAGAGAAATAGCGATACTGAAAAAAGAAAGCTTTCTGGGAGCCGTCTCGACAGAACCCGGTTATGTGGAGGTCAAAAAAGACCCTGAAAAACAGCTTTTTCGCATACCTAGATTAGTGGTGCCAGATAACATGAAGGACTTTATGCAGTACTGTAGCTGGATCGAACGCGCCAAAGGTTCTAGTTAATTTTGTGACTAAGCCAGATGAGCTACGATTTTCCGGGATCTATCAGCCCCAGTGAATGCAACACACTTTCCGTTGTTGCAAACTCAAAGTCTGACAATAGCCGACATAAGCGCGGCTCGCACTTATCGAGATTATTATAGTGACGAAAATGCGAGGCCCAGTTGGTGCTTACTCTGGGTTGATCAGGGTCAATCTCCCACGGGTGTAAATAAAAAATAAAGGGCTGCTGCCGGCGATTAATCTGTGACAGGCCCGCGCGTGTAATGGCGTAAGGGTATAGGCGAAAATAACCACCACCGGCAACGGGTAATCGGTACTTCAGTAAGGTCGCTGTGGATAACGGAAATTCAACCAGTGATTGCCCATTCGGGGTCCGCATCCGATGAGGAAAAGCAGGCGCGTCAACAATGCCATAACGATCGTGCCGCACCGGAAAGATGC
>JAVVEE010000056.1:0-17468 GCA_032251315.1 Gammaproteobacteria bacterium | reverse complement strand
CCGAGAGAATACCAGCTCATGCCCATCGGCATTTTTCAGGCAGCCATTGATAAGCAGTTTGTCATTCGCGTGAATGAAATTATCCGTACTGCGTACATCAATGCCGTATAGCAACGCTTTTAGCCCACGCAGCGATGAGCTTTTTCCGGCTTCATTGGAACCATAGACGATGTGAAATCCTATGTTCTCCTGATCAAATGTCAGTAACCTGTCGGTAAAAGGACCAAAGGCGGCAAGATTCAATTGCATTATTTTCATGCATCGTGCTCCGTTGACAGCAAGCGGTTAAGCAGTAGCGCCTTGATGTCTTCCAATGTATCCCGGAGTTGTTCAGGATCGGCCGGATCATAACGCTCTTCTCCTGCGGGGATGGCCGCGTGGAGTTTCTTGCGAAACGCTGTCATCTCATTAGCAAGCTCTGCCAGAGCACTGTCATCCAGTTCCATATCGCGAATGCCGCGCAAAAGGTGGGATAGCGCATCCTCTCGATCCAGCGCTTCCTCAATAGAAACCGATGGCCTGGTTTTGATAGCCACTTTCTCCAGCCAGAGACCGGCACCGCCGAGTCTCGTTGCCAGCGCCCGATACTCCTGTACCCAGCGCTCGTGTTCTGCATGCAATCCGGTGTGCGCGTCACAGGCGCCTGTCAGAACCAGACGCACGGCAACCGGCAGACCATCGGCCTCGTCAAGCGTCGTTTGTAATGCCGCGCTAACCGTGTCGTAGACTTCGTCGGCGGTGTCAGTATTAGCGACATCGAGTTCACAGAGAGCCCAGCGCATGACATCAAGGTTGCGGTGCACTACCTCAGCAACCTCACCATGGTCGACCGTTACCAGTGTGCAGCCCTTTGCCCCGGTCTCACGAATGTGTCGCCCCTGAATATTGCCCGGAAATACAATCCACGGTTGCTGCGATACCACCTCACGTTTATGCACATGACCGAGCGCCCAATACTGGTATCCTTTGGAACGCAAGCCATCAACGGTACACGGCGCATAGGGCTCATGCCCCGGCTTTCCGGTCAGACAGGTATGCAGCAGGCCGATATTAAAATATTGAGTATCACCTTGAGGATAGACCTGGGAAATATCCTCGGTTACCGCCCTGGTCGCGAAACCCTGGCCATATATCGCCACCTTCAAATCCTCGAGAACAACCTGCTCAGGCGCATTTATTGAAAACACTTTGACGTTGTCCGGCAAACGAAGATTTTTGGTGATTTGACTCGATGCGTCGTGGTTGCCGGCTATCATATACACCCGAATGCTGGCTTCATGAAGGAGACTCATGCGCTTCATGAAATAAAGGCCGGTGTTGTAATCCTTCCAGTCACCGTCGTATAAGTCACCGGCCAATAAGACAAAAGCAACTTTCTCTTCAATCGCCAGATTAATCAGGTTATCGAAAGCATGACGTGTTGCACCCCGAATCTCATCTACGGGCGCACCTTCATAGCGTTCCAGTCCGGATAAGGGGCTATCCAGATGGACATCCGCAGCATGGATAAATTTAAAGCTTGGCATTTGTGAATTATTATTCCTTTACGATCAACACGTTATTTCATATTGAAATTCTTTGAATACTTATTTTACAGCATATAAACGTACTGGCTTAGACGATGCCGGTATAGCCAAAAAAAGCGATTGACAGGCTCATGGTAAAAAGGAAGTCAGGCCGGAATTTGGCCGTGATTATATGCTGGAAAAAACACATCGAGTGCATATCGCATTTATTGGAAAGTAATTTTCTGGACATTAAGATAAGCGTATGACCAGCGAAGAACTCGCTGGTCATACTAAATGAGGTAAGTCATTGATTGTTTGGTCGGGACGGCAGGATTTGAACCTGCGACCACTTGACCCCCAGTCAAGTGCGCTACCAGGCTGCGCTACGCCCCGTGAAGCTGGCATAGGATACCCGAAACGGCGCTAAGTTATAAGATGCAAAGGGGGATTTTTTAATAAAAAGAGGTATAAAAAATCAACCGGGATATTTCACAAGTTTAGGTGAAGATCACAGCGTAGATATGATCTCGCAATAAATTAAAGATCAGGCGAGAGCCTGGCTACCTATAAAATAACAGATTAGTGCTTAAACAACACCAGCAGCTCTTCCAGCTCGGTTCGCATTTGACGCAGTATCTGCTGGCTCTGGTTATTGTCGTCAGCCACCTCTTCGCCGGTCAGTTTCTGGCGTGCGCCACCGATGGTGTAGCCCTGATCATAGAGCAGGTTACGGATCTGACGGATGAGAATGACGTCGTGACGCTGATAATAACGACGGTTTCCCCGACGTTTTACCGGCTTCAGCTGGGTAAATTCCTGCTCCCAGTAGCGCAGCACATGAGATTTGACACCGCACAGCTCGCTGACTTCACCAATGGTAAAATAGCGCTTGGCCGGTATCGTGGGTAATTCGTTATTGTTGCTCGCTTCCAGCATACGCTTCCACTCGTTGCTTCAATTTTTGACCTGGTCGGAATGTAACGACTCTTCGTGCAGAAATTGGAATTTCCTCGCCTGTCTTGGGATTTCGACCCGGTCTTTCGGTCTTGTCCCTAAGGATAAAATTACCAAATCCTGAAAGTTTGACGTGATTAGCGTCTCCCAATGCAGTACGAACTTCTTCAAAGAACAGTTCAACTAGTTCTTTGGCCTCACGTTTGTTGAGACCCAGTTCTTCGTACAGGCTTTCTGCCAAGTCAGCTTTCGTTAATGCCATACCTACTCCCGAAGTGTAGCAGCAAATTTTTGTTTTAGTGAAGAAACCACATTTTGTACTTCGGCTTCTACATCGTGGTCGGTAAGAGTGCGTGAAAAGTCCTGTAAAATCAAGCCTAAAGCGACACTTTTTCGCCCTGATTCAACACCCTTGCCGGTATAAATATCAAATACCTGAATGTGCTGTAGCAGTTCCGAAGCAGCCTCTCCGATGCAGGCCAGCATCGACTGCACGGTCACGTTTTCATCCACCACTACGGCCAGATCGCGGCGCACTTCCGGAAAGCGGGATAAGGGTGAAAAAACGGGCAAAACAGCGGATTTTACGAGATCGAGCCTTAATTCAAACACATAGACATTTTCGTCCAGCCCCAGCTGTTTCATCACTTCCGGATGCAGCGCGCCTATCCAGCCGGCAAACTCACCATCGACGGCGACACTGGCGCATTGCCCCGGATGCAGTGCCGGATGCGTCGCCGCAGTGAAGGTGCAGACCATGCCGGTTGGCGCCAGCAGTGCTTCGACATCGCCTTTGAGATCGAAAAAATCAACCGGTCGAGCCGGTGCCGACCACTGCTCCGGTAACAGTTCACCGCAGATTGCGCCCGCGATCATATCGATCTGCTCCAGCGCCTGATCCTGTTCCGGTTTGAAGCACATGCCCGTCTCAAACAGACGCACCCGGAGCTGTTGCCGGTTCAGATTATGGCGCACCGCCTGAATCAGGCCCGGCCAGAGGGAGGTTCTCATCACTGCCATTTCTGATGAAATGGGGTTGGCCAGCTTGATGGCGTGGTTTTCGGGGTCCAGGATGCACTGTAATTTGGGGTCGATGAAACTGTAGGTGATGGCTTCAAAATAGCCGCGGTTCACCAGCGCGCTGCGTAGCGTTGAAGTGGGTATCTCAAATTCAGTCTGCGCTTTCATCTGCGCCTGATAAACAGGCTGCGTTCTGGGAATATTGTTGTAGCCGTATATGCGCACCAACTCTTCCAGCAGATCGGCCTCGATAGCAATGTCAAAACGGAAACTCGGGGGCGTCACCCGCCAGCCATCATCCACGGCGCTGAGCTGCATTTCCAGGCGCTTTAGTATCGCGACCACTTCATCGGCCTGCATCTCAATGCCCAGCAGGCGCGCAATTCGTACCTGACGCAAATGAATCGCCTGCGCCTCGGCAGGGTATGCTTCGGTGATTTTTTCAACCACCGGCCCCGCCTCGCCGCCGCAGATCGCCAGCACCAGCGCGCTCGCCCGTTCCAGCGCTTTGAGCTGGAGATGAGGGTCAACGCCGCGTTCATAACGGTGCGATGAATCGGTGTGCAGGCCATAACTGCGGGCTTTGCCGGCAATGTTCTCTGGCCTGAAAAAGGCGCTTTCGAGGAAGATATCGGTGGTGGTTACGCTCACCCCGGAGCCTTCGCCACCCATGACACCGGCCATGGCCAGAATTTTGGCGTGGTCGGCGATCAGCAACGACTCATCATCAAGTTCGATGCATTTACCGTCAAGAAGGGTGATTTTCTCGCCTTTTTTGGCGAATCGGACCTGTATGCCGCCCTCCAGTGTCGCCAGATCAAAGGCGTGCATGGGCTGACCCAGTTCGAGCATGACGTAATTGGTAATATCCACCACCGGACCCAGCCCTCGAATGCCCGAACGCCGCAGGCGCTCCAGCATCCATATCGGAGTTTTGGCGGCGCAATTAATGCCGGTAATCACCCGCCCCGCATAATGGCTGCACGCTTCGGTAGCGACGATTTCGATCGGGAAAGTCGCGTCACTACCAGCAGTGACCGGCTCGCAGTCCACAGCAGTCACCGGGCATTGATTCAACGCTGCCAGCTCGCGCGCTACACCGGCAACGCTCAGGCAGTCGCCACGGTTGGGGGTGAGGTCGATCTCGATGCAGTGATCATCCAGACCAAGATATTGGCGTACATCTGTGCCAATGGGTGCATCATCCGGCAGCTCCATCAGCCCCTCTGCCTGCGCAGCCAGGCCCAGCTCTTTTTCAGAGCAGAGCATGCCGGACGATTCCACACCGCGCAATTTGGCCGGTTTAATTCTGAAGTCTCCGGGCAGCACGGCGCCGATTTTTGCCAGCGGCACAATCAGACCGGCGCGCACATTGGCTGCACCGCAGACAATTTGCAGGGTTTCACTACCATCTGAGACCTGACAAACATTCAGCTTGTCGGCATCGGGGTGTTTTTCCAGCGAGACCACACGCGCCACCACCACTTTGTCAAAGGCACCGGCGACCGGCTCCACGCCGTCAACTTCCAGGCCGGCCATGGTTAGCTGGTGGCACATCTCTTCGGTAGAGATAGCCGGATTCACCCAGGTTCTTAGCCACTGTTCGCTAATTTTCATGCATCAACTCCTAAGCGAACTGCTGTAAAAATTTAACATCGTTTTCAAAAAACAGGCGGAGATCATTTACGCCATAACGCAACATCGCCAGACGCTCGACCCCCATGCCAAAGGCGTAACCGGTGAATTTTTCGTTATCGATATTCACCGATTCAAAAACTTTGGGATGCACCATGCCGCAGCCCAGCACCTCCAGCCAGCCGGTTTGGCCGCATACGCGACAGCCTTCGCCGGCACACATCACGCACTGGATATCCACTTCCGACGATGGTTCAGTGAACGGGAAGTAGGAGGGGCGGAAGCGGGTTTTTAAATCTTCATTTTCAAAAAACAGCTTGAGAAAATCTGACAGGGTTCCCATCAAATCAGCAAAGCTGGCATTTTCGTCAACCAGTAAGCCCTCGATCTGATGAAACATCGGCGTATGGGTCAAATCCGAATCACAACGGTAGACGCGCCCCGGCGCAATGATGCGTAACGGCGGCTGCTCTTTTTCCATATGACGAACCTGAACCGGAGAGGTATGGGTTCGCAGCAGGGTTTTGGCGTCGAAATAGAAAGTGTCGTGCATGGCGCGGGCAGGATGATGCTCGGGAATATTGAGCGACTCGAAGTTATGGAAATCGTCTTCGATCTCCGGCCCCTCTTCCACACTGAAGCCGAGTTGTGAAAACAGGCTTTCGATACGCTGCATGGTGCGCGTAACCGGGTGCAAGCCACCGTTGCGCTGGCCTCTTCCCGGCAAAGTCACATCCACACATTCATTCGCCAGCCTGGCCTGCAACTGCGCCTGCTCAAGCGAGGCTTTGCGTGCTTCTATCGCTTGCTGCAGACCCTGCTTTGCGGTATTGATCTCCTGGCCGGCGGCTTTACGCTCACCCGCAGGCAGGCTGCCCAGCGCCTTCAATGAAGCTGTCAGTGCACCGGTCTTACCCAGATAACGCACCCGGATCAGGTCCAGCGCGTCCAGATTATCCACCGCTGCAATTTCTGCCTGCGCATCAGCGATCAACTTTGGCAAATCCACGTAATTCTCCTGTCTTAATAATGTCGCTACGCAGCAAGCATTATCTTTTTTGAGCATTTTCTAGCTAAAGCGTAGACGAAAGAGGTCTATTTTTCATCCACTTAGCAAAAAATACTACGGAATCTTGAAAATAAAAAACAAAAAAAGGGGGAAGCCAGCTTCCCCCTTCTTCTATCGATATACTGACGGCAGACTTTTCGCCTGCCATCGGTCGCAATCGGTCGCAATCGGTATTTAAGCAGCCAGGGCTTGCTTCGCTTTTTCAGCGATCGCACCAAACGCTACCATATCGTGAACGGCCAAATCAGCCAGCACCTTACGATCGATTTCGATTTCAGCTTTGCTCAAACCATCGATTAAACGGCTGTATGACATTCCACATTCACGCGCTGCGGCATTAATACGTACGATCCACAATGAACGGAAAGTGCGCTTTTTAACACGGCGGTCACGGTAAGCATATTGACCCGCTTTAATAACAGCCTGATGGGCAACACGATAAACTCGACTACGCGCACCATAATAACCCTTCGCCTTGGCTAAAACTTTCTTATGCTTGGCTCTGGCCTGTACGCCTCTTTTTACTCTTGGCATTTCTATATTCTCCGGTTATCTTTTCAGCAGTTAAACGTAAGGCATCATACGATTGATCATTTTGATATCGTTTTTATGCACGGTGGCCGCGTCACGCAAATGACGTTTACGTTTAGTACTTTTCTTGGTCAGGATGTGGCGGCGATGTGATTGCGCGCGTTTTAACTGACCGGAACCGGTGCGGCTGAAGCGTTTTGCTGCGCCGCGGTTTGTTTTCATCTTAGGCATGATGCCATCTCCAATTTAATTAATCTTCAAAATAGGCTCGGTGTTCATCCTGAAACTTATAACCGGCTTACTCGTTTACTGCTTTTTACTACTTACTACTTACTACTTACTACTTACTACTTACTACTTACTACTTACTACTTACTACTGCTTATTTGGTCTTTTTCGGGCCCAACAGCATAACCATCTGTCGGCCTTCCATATTGGGCATTGATTCAACATTCGCAATATCTTCAAGATCGGCCATGACTCGCTTCAGCAGAATCATACCCAGTTCCTGATGCGCAAATTCCCGACCCCGAAAGCGCATGGTGACCTTGGTCTTGTCCCCTTCTTCCAGGAACTTGCGCAATTTGTTCAATTTAACGTTGTAATCGCCAATTTCCGTTCTGGGCCTGAACTTGATCTCCTTGACCTGGGTCTTCTTCTGCTTTTTCTTCGCGCCCTGTTTCTGCTTGCTATTTTCAAAGCGGAACTTGCCAAAATCCATAATGCGGCATACGGGTGGCTCCGCATTTGGAGAAACTTCGACTAAATCCAGACCGGCCTCCTGAGCTTTAGCCAGGGCCTCTGCGCTGCTAAGTATACCCAGCTGCTCGCCATCTTTATCAATCACCCTGACTTGCGGGTAAGTGATGTTCTCATTTAATAATGTCTTTTTAGGCGAAGCGATCTTTTATTCCTCCAAAACGGCAGAACCGCGGCGCGCGATCTCGTCGGAGAATCGGCCAATCAAGTCTGTAATAGACATTGAGCCCAGATCCTCGCCACTACGCGTGCGTACGGTTACCGTGTTATTTTCAAGTTCCTTATCGCCGATCACCAGCATATAGGGAACTCGCTGTAATGTGTGCTCGCGGATTTTAAAGCCGATCTTCTCATTTCTCAAGTCTAATTCGACTTTAAATCCTTGTTCGGCAAGCATTTGTTGTATTTTTTGCGCAAAATCGGCCTGCTTGTCGGTAATGTTCATAATTACGGCCTGAACCGGTGCCAGCCAGAGTGGGAATTTACCCTCGTGCTCTTCGATCAAAATGCCGATAAATCGCTCCATGGAACCCAGGATGGCCCGGTGCAACATTACCGGCACCTGTCGGCTATCGTCATCGGCGACATACTGCGCATCCAGACGCCCCGGCATGGAGAAATCAACCTGCATGGTGCCGCACTGCCACTGCCGACCCAGGCAATCTTTCAGTACAAACTCGATTTTCGGGCCGTAGAAAGCACCTTCGCCGGGCTGCAGTTTCCATTCCAGCCCCTTGTTATTGAGCGCCTCTTCCAGCGCTGTTTCGGCCTTGTCCCAGGCGGCATCGTTACCGACACGCTGCTCGGGGCGGGTGGACAGCGCCACCAGAATTTCGGTAAAGCCAAAATCGGCATAAACCTCGTACACCAGATCGATAAATGCCGATACTTCGTCCTGCACCTGATCTTCGGTGCAGAAGATGTGCGCATCGTCCTGCACAAAATTTCGCACCCGCATCAGGCCATGCAGCGTGCCGGATGGCTCATTGCGGTGACAGGAGCCGAATTCAGCCAGACGTAGGGGCAGATCACGGTAACTCTTCAGACCCTGATTAAACACCAGAATATGACAGGGGCAGTTCATCGGCTTAACCGCGTAATCGCGATGCTCTGAATGCGTGGTGAACATCATGTCGCCGAACTTGTCCCAGTGGCCGGACTTTTCCCACAGGCTGCGATCGACGATCTGCGGCGTGTGGATCTCCTGATAATCATGCTGGCGCAGTTTCTGGCGAATATAGTTCTGCACTTCCAGATAGATGGACCAGCCCTTGTCGTGCCAGAACACCATACCTGGCGCCTCTTCCTGAGAATGGAACAGATCCAGGCGCTTGCCCAGTTTGCGGTGGTCGCGCTTCTCTGCCTCTTCCAGCTGATGCAGATACTGGCCGAGCTGTTTCTTGTCCGGCCAGGCAGTGCCGTAAATCCGCTGCAACATCTTGTTGCTGGAGTCGCCGCGCCAGTAAGCGCCGGCCAGCTTCATCAGCTTGAAACCTTTGCCCAGCTTGCCGGTGCTGGGCAGATGCGGCCCGCGACAGACATCAAACCACTCGCCCTGACGGTAGATAGTGACCTCTTCGCCTTCCGGAATAATATCTTCGATGATCTCGACTTTGTATTTCTCGCCCAGCTCACCGAATACCCGAATCGCCTCTTCCCGATTGATGACTTCGCGCTCAATGGGCAGATCGCGTTTCACGATTTCGTGCATGCGCTGCTCGATTTTCTTCAGATCATCTTCGTGAAAGGGCTCGTCGCGGGCGAAGTCGTAATAAAAGCCGTTTTCTATCGCCGGCCCGATCGTCACCTGCGTATCGGGATAAAGCTCCTGCACTGCCTGGGCCATCACGTGCGCGGCATCGTGGCGCATCAGCTCCAGCGCCTCTTCACTCTTGCCGGTAACAATGGCCACTTCGGCATCGGACTCAATCGAATAAGAAGCATCAACCAGCTCACCATTGACCCGACCCGCCAGAGTGGCGCCCGCCAGACCAGGGCCGATATCTCTAGCGACGTCCATCACGGTTACAGCAGAATCAAATGAGCGTTGTGAGCCATCAGGAAGGGTAATAACGGGCATGTTTCTCTCCAGTGGCGACCCTTACGAGAGGTCGCTTGTTATGTAATACAAAAATACCGCTTTGCGATAATTATAAAGTGGTAGGCACGAGTGGATTCGAACCACCGACCTCTTCCATGTCAAGGAAGCGCTCTAACCAACTGAGCTACGCGCCTAAGGGCTGCGAACAGTAGCAAAATGGGCGTTGTTTGGCAATAGATTACCTGGCCGGATAACGGCTATTTTAATCCCCTTAGTTAAGCTACTCTTGTCCAGACGTCATAAAATACGGATAAAGGGCTGAGCAAGTCCCCCTCATTTATAAAATCATATTTATATAAACAACCATGAAACCCTATTTTTATCTTATTTTCGCAGCCTGCCTCTATTCCGCCGGCAGCAAAGCTGAAACAGGGTTTTCTGTTGCGCCTTCGCTATTGAATTTCGACTATACCGAATTCAAAGCCAGTGGCGGCATTCTTGACCAGGAAACCGGGCTGATTCCCGGCATTCAATTGCTGCTTACCCGGGATTTTAGCGCACAACAACTGAGCGCCGAATTGGAAATAAGCACCTATGATGGCAATGTCGATTATGCCGGGCACACACAATCGGGATTGGCGCACGACACTACAACAAATGAAGAGCTGTTTGAAATTGGCGCACGCCTTGTTGCGCCCCTGTTTACCAACACCGACGTCTACCTCGGGGCGAAATACCAGCGCTGGAACAGAGATATCTTCAGCAACAACGGGGTTGCCGGTCTGTTTGAACGCTACCAGTGGTGGGAGCTATCGGCAGGCACCCGCATCTCCTTCCCGGCCAGGAAAAACCAGAACTGGATTGCAGACATCGCCCTGCTTAGAACCATCAACCCCACTATTTATGTCGATCTCGCCAGTATTGACGGCGGCGATGCAGACCTTGACCTTGGCCCGGATACCGGCGCCCGGCTCCAGCTCATGTGGGTGCTGTCCAATGACCACCAGACCACATACGCCATTAACGCTTTCTACGAAATGTGGGGGTTTGGCAGGAGTGACAGCAAAGCCACCAGCGGCGGCTCCACCAATTATTCCATTTATGAGCCGGAAAGTGAAACCCGTCATTCAGGGGTTCAGTTTCAATTGGGCTTTCAATACTGACAGTAAGTAGTGCGCAAAAACTCTGCTATTCCGCATCCCTCACATCACTAAATACCGAATGAACGTCACTCTCCCAGCGTTCAAAAATAACCCGGTCCTGCTCATCCACCATCTGGGCAAATAACAGGGGACTGGCTGTCACCAGCAGGGTGTCTCTGCCTTCTGCAAAAATGGCAACCTTTGGCGGCATGTAGGGAATCATTTGTGGGTATTTGTTGATGATATATTTTATTTCATCACCTTTACCGACAAACACGATGCGGTATTTGTCGGTCTCGTAACCCATGCCGGTCAGACCGATATCAATACGCTGTACACGAACGACGGTGTAGCCATGCTCTCTGAGCGATACCTGCAAATTGGTCATCGCTTCTGAGAAGGGGGCGGTCGTGCGAGCCATAATCAGATCGGAGGCGAAGCTGTGGCTGCTGATGAGAAGACCTAGTAGACAAAGACTTTTCAGAAAGATTTTCATAACGATGCGTCCTCTAGAATAGATTTATATACTTCAGTCATTTCCTCACAGGCTTCATCCAGATTTTCATTATTGAACAGCCGACTCAGACGCATGGGGTTGATGGTCATCATCTGAACCTTGCCTTCGTGTTCGATAACTGTCACCCGGCACGGCAGGAACAGGCCAACGCGCGGATCAATATTCAACGCCTCAAACAGGAAGTTAAAGTTACAGAAATGCAGCACTACCTGCTTTTTGTTTTCCTCTCCCTCTTTCACAAAACCAAAATCCAGATAGTCAGTTCGGATGACGGTGAAATTTTGCATTTCAATCGCCTGCTTGAGATACTCAACGGTCTGATCCAGCCCGTAAGGCGAATCAACGACGATAGTAGCGTCGCCTATTTCAGCATCTGAATCGACTGTTGCCGCCTGCTCAAAGGCGCGCACATAACTGACCACATCATTGATATCGGCTTCGCTCAGACCCGCCTTCCGCATGGAGACCATGGGCGTGCCTTCGCGTCCGTGAAGCAGCGTATTTTTGATCATCATGTCGCTGGCGGAGGCCAGGAAGCCGGCGTTATTCAATGCCGGTGCAATAATAGGCAAATCGCGTTTTCTGGAGAAGGTGACGCCGGTACCTTTACCACCTTCACCTTCTTCGCCATGGCATTGCGCGCAGTGCTGTGCAAACAGCACCTTGCCATGCTGTTTGTCACCTTTTACCGGGGTCGGATCATATGTGACGGCGGGCACGTCAGTCCAGCTACGCATATGAGCGGTTATCCTTTTAACCTGCGCGTCGCTCAATTTCGGGAAGGCGGGCATGACTCGACCCGGTCGGCCGTGGCGTATGGTTTTTTTCAGGTATTCATCGGAGACGCTGTTGATAAACGAGGGCAACGATAAGGGCACGCCCACGCCGCCTTTGCCTTGAGTACCGTGACACGCGGAACAGTGTTTGCTGAAAAGTGACTTACCGTCCGGTGCGGCTACTGCCACACCGGACATGATCAGGAGAAAAAAAAGAGTAGTGATTTTAGTCATTCGTACCTCTGCTACAGTTGGGTAATGCTAAAATTTTTTAGACATGGGCGTCTTGATTGAAATCAAGCATCAGCGCTTAGCCCGGCGGCCAGTTCATTACGCGACCGCCCAGAACATGAAGATGAATATGAAAAACCGTCTGCCCGGCACCTTTATTGCAGTTCATAATCAGACGATAACCGTCTTCTGCGATACCGTCCTGTGCTGCTACCGCTTTCGCCGCCAGTAACATTTCACCCACAACATTCTTATCCTCAGCAGTCAGATCATTCACCGTTGAAATATGCTTGCGCGGAATCACCAGCACATGTGTTGGAGCCTGCGGATTCTGATCCCTAAAAGCGATAACTTCATCATTCTCATAAACGATGTCGCTGGGAATCTCACCCTTAACCAATCTACAGAATAAACATTCGCTCATGATCCACCTCCAAATAGTTATTCAAATACTTCTGGAACCTCTGCCCAATAAAGTCAACACAGTTAGCGCTGTATTTTTTGGCGCCCTGAAAAAGCGTGCGCCAGTGTGCCCGCATCAATATACTCCAGTTCACCGCCCAATGGCACACCGTGCGCGATGCGCGTCGCCTCCACGCCATGATCAGCGGCCATCTCAGAGATGTAATGCGCCGTGGTCTCGCCTTCGACTGTGGGATTGGTCGCCAGAATCAATTCCTGAACTTCGTCCGTAACCAGTCGCTGCTCCAGCAGATCCAACCCCAGCTCCGACGGCCCAATTCCATCCAGTGGCGACAGATGCCCCATCAGCACAAAGTATTTACCCCGGAATTCGGACAGCTGCTCGATCACCATAACATCGACTGGTGATTCCACCACGCACAACTTGGCGGCGTCTCTCGAGGCATTGCTGCAGATGTCACATAAATCGGTTTCACTCAGGGTGCGACAGGACTGACAATGGCCGATGTTGGCCACTGCTTCATCAATGGCACGGGCCAGCTGCGTCGCTCCACCACGGTCACGCTCCAGCAAATGAAAAGCCATGCGCTGAGCTGACTTGGGGCCGACACCGGGCAGGCATTTGAGCGCATCGATCAGCTGCAACAATAAAGGCGACATAACTAAACGCTAAAAATCTGTAATTAAAATGGCAGCTTCATGCCACCGGGCAGGTTCAGCCCTGCGGTCACGCTCGACATTCTTTCTGCTGACTGCTGTTCGATTTTTCTCACCGCATCATTCACCGCCGCAGCCAGCAAATCTTCCAGCATCTCTTTATCGTCAGACATCAGGCTGTTATCGATCTCGACTTTGCGCAGTTCATGGCGACCATTCATCACCACTTTAACCATGCCGCCACCAGCCTGACCTTCCGCCTCCATGTTGGCCACCTCTTCCTGGGCTTTCTGCATCTCTTCCTGCATTTTCTGCGCCTGACGCATCATGTTTCCCATTCCACCTTTCATTGAGCTACCTCTTTCAATTCGATTTAATTTTAAATATAGAGTTTTATTAACTGCTGATCTTTAACCGGTGTCTTTAGCTGATCGGCTTCACCGAGCCGGGCACAATCTCGGCATTAAAATTCTCTTTCAGTGCCTGAACAAAACTGTCTTCTTCGACCGAGCTTTCCGCCCGGCGTTGTCGCTCGTCAGTCTCGCGCGCCTGTGATTGCGCCGGGGTTTCAACCCGGCCATCTACGGGCTCGGCGACGGCTGCCGCCGCTTTGGCAACGACAATTTCCAGCCGTAAATCCCGGTCAAAATATTCGCACAGGGCCTGTTGCAGTCGCTTTTCGGATTTGACATTACACAGCTGCTTATGGCCTTCGCCGACAGAGAGCTGAATTGTCTTGTCCGTGACCTCACAAAGCACACAGTTAGCGGCCAGCTGCTTGACCATACCGCTTATCGGCAAGCCTTCCAGAATTTCCCGCCAGTCACGGCTATCCCGATTAACCGCTGCCGACCTGACGGCAGCCTGTGGCGCGGGCGCAGCGGTTGCCGGAGGCGGCGGCTCGGCCACCTTTGGCGGCGAGGCACTGGATAGGGACGCGGAAGCAGACTGTCTCGCTCCTGTCGGCGCTGCCTGCGCCGAAGCCGGAGGCGCAGCAGCCACCGCCATTTTTCCGGCTGTCGCCGGGCGAAATGACAGCATGCGCAGCAGCACCATTTCCAGACCCGTGCGCAGATCCGGGGCCAGTGACAGATCACGCCGACCGATTAAAGCGATCTGGTAAAACAGCTGCAAATCTTCTGAGCTCAGCTGCCCGGACAAAGCCAGCACCGCTTCACGCTCACTGACGTAATCATCCAGCGCTTCCGGCACTTTTTTCGCCAACGCCATGTGGTGAAACAGGCTCAGCAGCTCAACCAGCACGTTTTCATAATCGGGGGTCAGCGCAGCCAGCACCTCCACCGCAGCCAGCGTTGCGGCAGCATCGCGGTCGATCAGCGCGCGCAGAATATTCAGCACCTTGTCGCGGGAAATGGTGCCCAGCATTTCCCGGATTTCATTTTCGCGAATGCTGCCGCCACCGAACGCCAGTGCCTGATCCATCAAACTGAGGGCATCGCGCATGCTGCCGTCGGCAGCCTCGGCCAGCATTTGCAGGCTGATCAGATCGTGCTCTACGGCATCGGTTTCAAGAATACTCTGCAAGTGTGAAATAATCAGACCCACAGGCAGACGTTTCAGGTTGAACTGCAGACAGCGCGAAAGGATGGTGACCGGCAGTTTTTGCGGGTCGGTGGTGGCGAGCAGAAACTTGACGTGCGGGGGCGGCTCTTCCAGCGTTTTGAGCAGGGCGTTGAAACTGCTTTTGGAGAACATGTGCACCTCGTCGATGAGGTACACCTTATAACGACCGCGCGTCGGTGCGTACTGGACATTCTCCAGCAACTCACGGGTGTCATCGACGCCGGTGCGAGAGGCGGCATCGACTTCGATCAGATCGACGAAACGCCCTTCAGTAATTTCACGGCAGGAGCCACAGACGCCGCAGGGTTTTGAGGTAACGCCGGTTTCACAGTTCAGTGCCTTGGCGAAAATGCGGGCAATGGTGGTTTTACCCACACCGCGGGTGCCGGTAAACAGATAGGCATGATGCAGGCGATCTTCATCCAGGGCGTTGACCAGTGCGCGCTGGACGTGTTCCTGACCCACCAGTGTTTCAAAGTTAGCGGGGCGCCACTTGCGAGCAAGAACCTGATAACTCATTGTTTTCGCCTCGAGTCATGCATTTTTTGCCTACCTGATATCTGAATCACACTGTACGTCGCTCAGTGCACATCAAAAAACCGCCTTTGAAAACAGCCGTTGGAATGCACCTCGGAAAATTAGGTGGCAACCTGCCCCAGCCGCACCCCGCACCCGATGTCATTGCTACCGTTGCTTCCTTCCGGACCTGGCGGAGTTCGCAATTAATCGTCACGAGGAGACCAAGACAGGTCACCATAGGCGTGCGATTATATATGGAATTTGCCCGGTTGTAGAGTTAAAGGGCATTTAAATGGTTATAATGCACAAATTCATTAACCTATCACCAACCCAAACACGTTTTCAATGACACAGATACTACGCATAGCCACACGCAAAAGCCCCCTCGCGCTCTGGCAGGCCGAAAATGTTAAACAACGCCTGCAAGCGATTCATCCCGATCTGGAAGTCGAACTGGTGACCATGAAGACCCAGGGTGACAAAATTCTGGATACTCCACTGGCAAAAATCGGCGGCAAAGGCCTGTTTGTGAAGGAGCTTGAACAGGGCATACTGGAAGGCCGCGCCGACATCGCCGTGCATTCCATGAAAGATGTGCCCATGGAGTTCCCCGAAGGCCTGTACCTCTCCACCATTCTAAAGCGCGAAGAGCCCCGTGATGCTTTTGTCTCCAACCACCATGCAAGTGTGGAAGCACTGCCACAGGCCGCGGTTGTCGGCACCTGTAGCCTGCGCCGACGCTGCCAGCTGCTGCAAAAACGCCCTGACCTGGTGATTAAGGATCTGCGCGGCAATGTAAATACCCGCCTGGCCAAGCTCGACGCCGGCGAATTCGATGCCATTGTTCTGGCCAGCGCCGGCCTGATTCGCCTGGAGATGGAAGATCGCATCCGCCAGAGAATCGCCCCTGAGTTCATGCTGCCTGCTGTCGGACAGGGTGCGGTGGGCATTGAAATCCGGGTCGGCGACGCGGATACGCTGGCGCTGCTCTCGATACTGGACGACACCGATACCATCGACTGCATTCTCGCCGAGCGCGCCTTTAATTACCGCCTGCATGGTGGCTGCCAGGTGCCTATTGCCGGCTATGCGACACTGGATGGCGACACCATCAACATGCGCGGGCTGGTTGGCGAAGTCGACGGTAGCCGTATTATTGAGAGCACCGCTAGCGGCCCGCGTGGCGATGCTGAAAAAATCGGCACTGCTCTGGCCAACGACCTGTTAGCACAGGGAGCAAAAACCATTCTGGACAAACTCTACGAATAAACTTTATAGATTGCATATAAACCATAACTCACGTATTCTTGCGCCCCAGATTTAGCGGCTATGGCAAGTACCGGTGCATAGCGGAAAACTGAAGAACTGGAGAGGTGTCCGAGTGGTTGAAGGAGCACGCCTGGAAAGCGTGTATACGGTCAAACGTATCGAGGGTTCGAATCCCTCTCTCTCCGCCATATTTAAATCAAGCCCCTTTTACGGGGCTTTTTTTATGTCTGCAACCAGCAGGTATCACGTGGTTATTTGACAGCCTCATCAATAACGTGAGTTACTCCTTAAAGCCGCTGATTAAACGCTTAAATTATAATAATAAGGAACGATAATGGGGTCGCGTAGCTTTATTTCATTTTGCACATTCATCGCTCTGTACGCACCCGGCCTGTCCAATGCTGTTGCTGCTGATTTCAGCTATCACTATGTTCAAATCAGCCATGTTTCAGCCACCGACGACAGCCTGGGTATGGCTATTGATTTTTCGGCCATCGGCGCGCACGGCTCGTATGAAATTAACAGGGATATGGCTATAACCGCCGGTTATTTTTCCGGCTCTTACCGGCCACTACCCATTGACAGCCGTGATCTGGAAGCGGGCATTACTCTGCATACGCCCATCAGCCATCTCGCCGACGTTACATTCAATGCCTCCCTGCTCCAGTCTGAGCTGCAAACACCCTTTGGCGATGCCGATGACAATGGCTACCGCCTTAAGGCGGGGATTCGTTACTACATTAGCCACAAAGTGGAACTTACTAACAAAACGCATGGAAAGGATACCCTTCAATCAAGACCGTCAGCAGCAGGGATGCTGCTGCCGAGCGTAC
>JAVVEE010000055.1:0-17515 GCA_032251315.1 Gammaproteobacteria bacterium | reverse complement strand
GCAGGGATGCTGCTGCCGAGCGTACACGGATGTATTCTCAGCGCGTCTTGAGTGAAGGGTATCCTTTCCATATAACTTCAATAGTAACTGGCCTGGCGTTCTTGGCGGAGCGCTGCGGATCCATCGGTATTCGTTCCGGCCTCATCTTCGGCAGAAAAAGTTTCAGTAGTCTATATATATCGACCAACCAAAAGCGCGAATACGATGTTTTCGCCAGCGGCCTGTACCGATATGTATGGCCGGGATAAGCAGAAAAAAGTGGAAGTAGGTGTTGACGATAAAGCGCTCTGAGCAGGCGATGAGGCGGTGCTCTCGGTGGAGAAAACCGCCAAACCATTCTCCCGCTGACAGACAGTAGCTGGTTATTAACGTATAATTGATTGATTTTATTGGGCGCCTTAATGTGCGCAGTGTAGATAAACCAACAGGAAAACCGGGTTAGATATGAGTAAAAAAATTGCAGTTCTGCCGGGTGACGGCATTGGCGTAGAGATTATCGCTGAGGCGGTTAAGGTGCTGGAGCATCTGAAAAGCGAAGGCCTCGATGTGGAGTTGAGCGAAGCACCTGTGGGCGGTGCCGGTTATGATGCCGCGGGCAAACCGCTGCCCGATGAAACCCTGGTACTGGTGAAACAGGCCGATGCCATTTTGCTGGGTGCGGTTGGCGGCCCACAGTACGAAAATTTGCCCAGAGAACTGCGTCCCGAACGGGGGCTGCTGGGTTTGCGCTCCGAACTGGGTCTGTTCGCCAATTTGCGCCCCGCGATTTTGTATCCCCAGCTGGCCGAGGCCTCCTCGTTAAAAGCCGAAGTGGTTTCCGGTCTGGATATCATGATTGTGCGCGAGCTGACCGGCGGCATCTACTTTGGTGAGCCGCGCGGCATCCGCACCAAAGCCAACGGCGAGCGCGAAGGGTTTAATACCCTGGTCTACAGCGAACCTGAAATCGACCGCATTGCCCGCGTCGCCTTTGATATTGCCATGAAGCGCGGCAAGCGCCTGTGTTCAGTCGATAAGGCCAATGTGCTGGAAGTCTCCGAACTGTGGCGCGAAGTGGTGAAGAATGTCGGCGCGGAATACGGCGAGGTTGAGCTCAGCCATATGTATGTCGATAATGCGGCGATGCAGCTGGTGAAATGGCCGAAACAGTTTGATGTCATGGTGACCAAAAACATGTTCGGCGATATTCTTTCAGATGCCGCGGCCATGCTCACCGGTTCGATCGGCATGCTGCCCTCGGCTTCACTGGACGCCGGCAGCAAGGGTATGTACGAGCCGATTCACGGTTCGGCGCCGGATATCGCCGGCAAGGGCGTGGCCAATCCGCTGGCCACCATTTTATCGGTGGCGATGATGTTGCGTTACACGCTGGATGAACCTGCGCTGGCCGACAGGATTGATGCCGCTGTCGGTCGCGTGCTCGACAAGGGCCTGCGCACGCCGGATATCATGACGGCCGGCGGCAGACAGATTGGTACTGTGGAAATGGGCGAGGCTGTTCTGGCGGAGCTTTGATTCTCTATCCGCACAGCGTGTACTTTTTTAAACTATTTTAGTGCCTCGGGGAGCAGGGGGGTTTGGTTCCTGTCCTTCAGTAGCATGGCTTAACAACAAATTCAAGATTGGGGAAAAATTATGAGTAAAACATTTGATGTTGCAGTAGTGGGCGCCACCGGCGCTGTAGGCGAAACCATGCTATCTATTCTGGCTGAGCGCAATTTCCCGGTAGGCAAAGTGTACGCACTGGCCAGTAGTCGCTCTGCGGGCAAGCGCGTTGAATTCGGTGACAAGATGCTGGTGGTGAGCGATCTGGCGGAGTTCGATTTTTCCAAAGTACAGATCGGCCTGTTTTCCGCAGGCGCCTCCCTTTCTGAAAAGTATGCACCGATCGCCGCTGCCGCCGGTTGCGTCGTCATTGATAACACCTCGCAGTTTCGTTATGACGAGGAGATTCCGCTGGTGGTGCCGGAAGTCAATCCGCACGCCATCGCAGGCTACAAAAAACACAGCATTATCGCCAATCCCAACTGCTCCACCATTCAGATGCTGGTGGCTCTGAAGCCGATTTATGATGCAGTAGGTATTACCCGTATTAATGTTGCCACCTACCAGGCGGTTTCCGGCACCGGCAAGGAGGCGATTTCAGAGCTGGCAAGTCAGACGGCGGCGCTGCTGAACGGGCAACCGGCTAAATGCGAAGTTTATCCCAAGCAGATCGCCTTTAATGCGCTGCCCCAGATTGATGTGTTCATGGATAACGGTTACACCAAGGAAGAGATGAAAATGGTCTGGGAAACACGCAAGATTTTTGAAGATGAGACCATCATGGTCAACCCCACCGCGGTGCGCGTGCCGGTCTTCTATGGCCATTCCGAAGCGCTACACATTGAAACGCGTGACAAGATCAGCGTGGCAAGAGTGTTCGAGCTGCTGTCAGCGGCTGACGGCGTGACCGTTCTGGATGAGCATAAAGATGGCGGCTATCCCACGGCGGTGACCGAAGGTGTTAACAGCGACCCGGTTTATGTAGGGCGTATTCGTGAGGACATTTCTCATGAAAAAGGCATCGATATGTGGGTGGTTTCGGACAATGTCAGAAAGGGTGCTGCATTAAATAGCGTACAAATTGCCGAAATTTTGATAAAAGAATATTTATAACCTATAGTTAAGCCAGTAAAGTTAATGTACCTTCTTAAGGTACATGATTGAAATAACAACAATAAAGGCTGTTGATCGGGAGCGAAATGCGGTGAGTTCCTGTGTGAAAAGACCAAATAAAGGGGAAATGCAGTGCGTAAATTGATCTTTGCCTTAGCGTTCGGGGCGATACTACTTCCCAGTCATGGATTCGCTCTGGGGCTGGGCGAAATTGAAGTCAATTCGGCGTTAAATCAAAAGCTTGCTGCTCGTATAGATCTGCTTTCAGCAGCGCCCGAAGAAGCTGAATCGTTGCTAATCCGTCTGGGTTCGCGGGAAGAGTTTTTGCGCGCGGGACTGGATCGCCCTATGGTCTTGAGTACGTTGAAATTCAAGACTCGAGTTGAAAATGGTGATGTCTTTGTTGATGTGACTTCGCCCAAACCCATTCGTGAACCCTTTCTGAATTTTCTACTGGAAGTCGACTGGCCTCAGGGTCATTTGATTCGTGAATACACCCTTCTGCTCGATCCGCCTGTATTTATGGGCAGTCGTAGCAGCCAGGCGGCACCTTCATCAGGCCGTCCTGCCATGCAGGCAGCGGACAGCCGTGCTCCGGTTGCTGCGCAGTCGTCAGCAGTAGCCGGCACTTCCATCCCTTCCGCATCGGCTCCGCCCGCCCAAACTTATTATACGCCCGCTCCGGCGCCGACTGAAAGTTATGCAGCACCTGCAGAACGGCGTGTGCAGGCGGGGGATACCGCCTGGAGTCTGGCTAATAGCATGAGGCCCGATTCATCTGTTTCCACCCAGCGAATGCTGCTGGCGCTGTTACGGGCTAATCCCGGCGCGTTCATAAATGACAATGTCAATGGTCTTAAGCGCGGCTATATTCTGCGCACCCCCGATGCCGACGATATCAAAGCGGTCAGCAACGAGGAAGCCCAGGCGATAGTGCGCCGGCAGAATGCCATGTGGCGTGAATATCAGCAGTCCTCGGTCAGCGACGAACCGGCTTCCGCCCTCAATGATAATTACAGTGAACCGGAATCCGGCTCTAGCGCAGCTAACAGGGCTGCGAGTAATAATTCCCGTCTCGCTATCGTCAGTGCCGGCGCCGGTTCTTCTGCAGAGAATGAAAGCAAAAGCCCATCCGAGCTGAGTACCAGTGAATTGCGTGAGCAGCTGGCACTGGCGCGTGAACGTGTTGAGACTGAACGGGTGGAAAAAGAGAATCTTCAGAAGCAGGTCGGCTCCTTAGCCCGGCAAGTGGATAAGATGAAGAGCTTGCTCTCCATTGAAGATGATGCCCTGGCGGAAATTCAGTCTGCGGGTATGTCATCCGAAGAGACGAACGCTATTGATCAAACCGCGGAAGTCGCCGATGAAGAAGCGATAACGGAAACCGGCGCTGAGGGCGAAGCACTGGATGTATCGAAGGCTGATGCTGGAGATGAGGTCGCAGAGGTTGCTGTTGACACCGAAGCGGTATTTACCGACGAAGCGGCGGAGCCGGTTGCGGAAGTTGTTCCGGATAGCGAGCTCATGATGGACGAAGCTGCATCGGCTGAGTCTGATTATGTCCAGAAGAAAGACACAAGCCTGATGGGGACCCTGCTCGACAACAGAATGCTGCTGGGTGGTCTGTTGCTGCTGTTGCTGATTATCGCTGCTCTTGCCTACCTGGTTAAGCGTCGCCGCAATAACGCCTCCGATGAAGTTGAAGAATCCGGCAATAGCGGGGCGTTTGCAGCCAGCGAGGAAGATGCACTGGAAGATATTGCTGACACCATTGACGATGAGATAGTGAATGATGAAGACGTTAAAGCGTCTCTGGCGGAATCGGAAGAAGAATTTGATGCCGAAGCGACCCTGATTCAGCCTTCGGATACCGACACCGTCATAACCAGCCCGAATGAGTTACAGGCTGAAGAGCCGGATGATGTGCTGGCAGAGGCCGATGTCTATCTGGCTTATGGGATTTATCAGCAGGCGGAAGAGCTGCTGGAAGCGGCGATTGCAGAGTATCCGGACAAGGACTCATACCGGGTCAAGCTGGCAGAGACCTATTTTGCGGGCAAGAATGCCGAAGCCTTAGAGAAACTGGGCGTAGAGATGAAGCAGCGCCTGGGCAATGAAGAGAGCCCAGCCTGGACCAAAGTGGTGGCAATGGGCAAAGAGCTATGTCCTGATGCCGAGGTATTTCAGCAGGCTGATCTGGATGTCGATATGGACGTTAATGATCTGATGCCCAAATCTCCTGAATCCATGGATTTTGATCTGGGTGAGATTGATGACGGCGGCGCGGATGAAAGTGTACCCGAGCTGAATATGGACTTTGATGCGCCGCTGGATGATTCGAGCGAAGAGACCAGTTTCGATTTGCCCTCTCTGGAAGAGACCCCCGACGAACTCGAATTTGATCTCAGTGAAACCGATGCTTTAGAAGAGGCTCCGGTAGAAACATCTGCTCAGGAAGATTTGGAAGTGCCTGAAGCGCTGGGTGAACTTGAATTTGATATGAGTGAAGCAGCCACTGAGGAAGCTGAGACAGAGAGCACAGCATCGGAACTCTCTTTTGATGATGACGAAGAAGAGGAATTCTCACTCGATATTGAAGCTTCGGAACTTGATCTGGAAGATTCAGCTGAAACCGATGAAGCCGGCCTGGATCTGGATTTTGATATGTCTATGGATGCCGAAACTGAAGCTGAAGCTGAAGCTGAAGCTGAAGCCGCACCGGTCAACCAGACGGATGAAAAAGATGATGAGCTGGACATGGACTTCAGTATGGATATGTCGGACGAAGCCGCACCGGTCAGCAAGAGGGAGGAAAAAGATGACGAGCTAGACACGGAATTTGGCCTGGACATGTCGGAAGAAACTGACGTGGAGACCGAAGAGGGCGAGTTTGATCTTTCCGCGGAAGCCGCAGACTATGATCTTTCGGTTGATGAGGATCTGGGAGGCATGGATCTGTCAGAGCCACTGGATGCGGATGAGATTAACACCAAGCTGGATCTGGCCAGGGCCTATCTGGATATGGGCGACCATGAAGGCGCCCGGGATATCCTCGAGGAAGTGGTGGAAGGCGGCAATGCCGATCAGCAGAAGGAAGCAGAAGAATTAATGGCGCAGGCAAGTTAGTCCGGGATTCGTCCCCTGTTAAAGTTAAGACTTCGAAAGAAGAGGCTTATCGTTTAAAATAAAAACGGCATCTTAAATAGGTGCCGTTTTTATTGGTATATTTTAAATTTTTAAAAAAGCATTCACCGCTGAGGCGTAGAGATGCGGAGAAAATCTTTGTTTTTTATTCATCATTTAACATCAATCGTGCGCAAGATAAACGTTAAGGTAAGCAATCGTTTTTTTTTTGAATAAATCTACTATGGCTTTTCTCTGCGCCTCTGCGGTAAAAAAGAATTAGTTACGGCATAAAAATCAGAACAAATCAAAATGACAACATCACGCATCGCTATCGGTATTGAATATAATGGCAGCCATTTTAATGGCTGGCAGATTCAGGCGCGCGATGCCCGCACCGTTCAGCATGAAGTGCAGCAGGCGCTGAGCAAGATTGCGGTGCATCCGGTGAGTCTGATCTGCGCCGGGCGCACCGATACCGGGGTGCATGCCACGGCGCAGGTGGCGCATTTTGATACCACCGTCGAGCGTGAGCTCAAGGCCTGGGTGATGGGCGGGAACAATCATCTGCCTGAAGATGTCAGCATTATATGGGCGAAAGAAGTAAACGAAGGTTTCAGCGCACGCTTCAGCGCGACCCGGCGCAGCTATCGCTATGTGATTTTGAATCGCCTCGCCAGAACCGCGATACACAGCAAACAGGTGACCTGGATTTACGACACCCTGGATGTCGCGCTCATGCACGAAGCGGCGCAGGCGCTGTTGGGCGAGCAGGATTTTTCCGCCTTCCGATCATCCAGATGCCAGGCCAATCATGCACGCCGAATCATGAATTCGATTCACGTATTTCGCGAAGGTCAGTATATTTATCTGGATATCTGCGCCAACGCTTTTCTGCACCACATGGTGCGTAATCTGGTCGGTTCATTGCTGATGATTGGCAGGGGTGAGCGGCCGGTAACATGGATGGGGGAGCTGCTGAAACTGAAAGACCGGACTCAGGCCGGACCCACCGCGGCGGCGGCGGGGCTGTATCTGGTTGCGGTACAATACCCGCAGGAATACGGCCTGCCATCAACCGGCTTTTTGCCGCGATTTTCCTAACTACAGGATAACTATGTCTTATACGCGTGTTAAAGTATGCGGGATTACCCGAACAGAAGATGCGCTGCACGCGGCGGCTGAAGGCGTGGATGCCATCGGTCTGGTTTTCTATCCGAAAAGTCCGCGTTTTGTCAGCGCCGGTCAGGCCGCCGATATCTGTCGGCGTCTGCCCGCATTTGTCACCAGCGTGGCGCTGTTCAAAGATGCCGATGCCGAGACGGTACACAAGGTGCTGGAGCAGGTGCCGGTGGATCTGCTGCAATTTCACGGCAGTGAGAGCGCCGAATACTGCCGACAGTTTGGCCGCCCCTATATCAAGGCATTGGGCATGGCAGGTGAATCGACAGTGCCGAAGCGGGTTGAGGCCTATCACGATGCCCGCGGCCTGTTGCTGGACGGCCATGCGCCGGGGGCAGCCGGGGGTGGCGGTGAGAGTTTTGAATGGAGCCTGATTCCCGTTGATGTCGACTATCCGCTGATACTGGCGGGTGGGCTTGATGCGACCAACGTGGCCGAAGCGATCAGGATCGTGCGTCCCTATGCCGTTGATGTCAGCAGTGGCGTGGAGAGCGGCAGGGGCATCAAGGATGCCGCACTGGTGACGGCATTTATGAATAGGGTGAGACAGGCGAATCGTGAAATCAATGAAACCAACTGAGAAATCAACAGGCACAGGCGAGAATGAGCGATAAAAAAGACAGTATTGATTATGCCAGCATGCCCGATGAGCGCGGGCACTTCGGCGTGTATGGCGGCTGCTTTGCCTCGGAGACGCTGATGCAGGCGCTCGACGAGCTAAAACAGGCTTATCACAGTGCGATGAACGACGCCGATTTTCAGGCGCAGTTTGATGCCGACCTGGCGCACTATGTCGGTCGTCCCAGCCCGCTCTATCATGCCGAACGCCTGTCCAGAGAGACCGGCGGCGCGCAAATTTATCTCAAGCGCGAAGATCTCAATCACACCGGCGCGCACAAAATCAACAACACCATCGGCCAGGCCCTGCTGGCCAGAGCCATGGGCAAAAAGCGCGTCATCGCTGAAACCGGTGCCGGTCAGCACGGCGTAGCCACGGCGACGGTGGCGGCCCGTTTTGGCATGGAGTGCGTGGTTTACATGGGCGCCGAAGACATCGTCCGTCAGGCCCCCAATGTCTATCGCATGAAATTGCTGGGTGCCACGGTTGTGCCGGTGACCTCGGGTTCAAAAACCCTGAAAGATGCGCTCAACGAAGCCATGCGCGACTGGGTTACCAATGTGGATGACACCTTTTATATCATCGGCACGGTGGCCGGGCCGCACCCTTACCCGGCCATGGTGCGCGATTTTCAGGCGGTTATCGGTCGCGAAGCCCGCCAGCAGATACAGCAACAGAGCGGGCGACTGCCCGATGCGCTGGTCGCCTGTATTGGTGGCGGCTCAAACGCCATCGGCCTGTTTCATGCCTTTCTGGCGGATGAGTCGGTGCAGATGTATGGCGTCGAAGCGGCGGGCGAGGGCATCGAAACCGGCCATCACGCCGCGCCCTTATGTGCCGGCAAACCGGGCGTGCTGCACGGCAATCGCACCTACCTGATGGAAGATGCCGACGGCCAGATCACCGAGACCCATTCGGTCTCAGCCGGTCTGGATTACCCCGGCGTCGGCCCCGAGCACGCCTGGCTGAAAGACATTGGCCGCGTCAACTACGATGCGGTGACCGACGATGAGGCGCTGAAAGCCTTTCATCAGCTAACCCGCATCGAAGGCATTATCCCTGCGCTGGAATCCAGTCACGCCGTGGCTTACGGCATCAAGCTGGCGGCGCGGATGTCGCCGCAACAAACCATCATCATTAATTTATCGGGACGCGGCGACAAGGACATCAACACCGTCGCCGGGCTGGAAGGTATTGAACTATGAGTCGTCTGCAAGCCTGTTTTGAGCGTCTGAGCGCAGACTCCCGAAAAGCCCTGATTCCCTACGTGATGACCGCCGATCCGGCCCCTGAAGTGACCCTGCCGCTGATGCATGCGATGGTGGCGGCGGGCGCAGACATCATCGAGCTGGGCGCGCCGTTCTCCGATCCCATGGCCGATGGCCCGGTGATACAGGCGGCCGCCGAGCGCTCGCTGGCATTTCATACCAGCCTGCACAGTGTTTTTGAAACGGCCCGGCAGTTTCGCCAAAGCGATGCGCAGACTCCCATCGTCTTAATGGGCTACCTCAACCCCGTCGAAGTGATGGGTTACGAAGCCTTTGCCCGACAGGCCGCCGAAAACGGCATCGATGGTGTCATCACCGTCGATATGCCGCCGGAAGAGGCCGATGAATATGTTGCTGCCCTGCGCGCCCATCAGCTCGATCCGATTTTCCTGATCGCCCCGACCACCACCGAAGCGCGCATGGAAAAAATCGCCGCCGTGGCCAGCGGCTTTGTCTACTATGTATCATTGAAGGGCGTCACCGGTGCCGCCACCCTGGATGTGGCGGGCGTAGCTGAGCGGCTGGCACTGATCCGCAAGCACATTGAGCTGCCCATCGGCGTCGGTTTCGGCATCAGCAATGCCGAAACCGCCGCCAGCGTCTCGCACACTGCCGATGCGGTGATTGTCGGCAGCGCCATTGTCAATAAAATGGCGGCGCAAAAAGACAATAAATCCGAACAAACGGCTACAATTGCGAGAGATGTAACCGCTTTGTTACAATCCATGCGCGAAGCGATGGATGCGTAAATATTATTTGCCTGCAAGGGCTGCAATCGGGTGACCATGAGAGGACCCAAGACATGAGCTGGTTTGAAAAATTAATGCCGTCACGAATTCGTACCGAAGTGAGGAATAAAGGTACCGTGCCTGAAGGGCTGTGGACTAAATGTACCGCATGCAGCGCCGTGTTATACCGTGCCGAGTTAGAGCGTAACCAGGATGTCTGCCCCAAGTGTAATCAGCACATGCGCATCTTCGGACGCCGCCGGCTGGACCTGTTTCTGGATGAATCGCCACGCGAAGAAATTGCCAATAACCTCATGCCGATTGATAAGTACAAGTTCAAGGATTCCAAAAAATATAAAGACCGGCTCCTGATCGCGCAGAAAAACACCGGTGAAAAAGACGCCCTGATTGTCATGAAAGGCAAAGTGAAAGGCGTTGAGGTGGTTGTGGCGGCGTTCGATTTTCGTTTTATGGGCGGTTCCATGGGTTCTGTCGTCGGTGAGAAATTTGTCCGGGCGGCGAATGTGGCGCTGGCGGAAAACATCCCTTTCATCTGCTTTTCCGCCTCGGGCGGCGCGCGTATGCAGGAAGCGTTGAATTCGCTGATGCAGATGGCGAAAACCAGTGCGGTGCTGGCCAGGCTGGCGAAGCAGAGAGTGCCCTATTTTTCCGTACTCACTGACCCGACCATGGGCGGTGTTTCGGCGAGTTTCGCCATGCTGGGCGATGTCAATATTGCCGAGCCCAAAGCCCTGATCGGTTTTGCCGGCCCACGCGTGATTGAGCAGACCGTGCGTGAACAGTTGCCGGAAGGCTTCCAACGCAGTGAGTTTCTGCTGGAGCATGGCGCGATTGATATGATCGTTGATCGCCGCGACCTGCGTGACCGCATCGCCAGTCTGTGTCTTATGTTATCGAATCGTCCCGCCGTTCAGTCTATCAGTTAGCCCGGTTCACCTCCGCGTCGCCGTCGCGATGAGGTGGTGAATCAAACATGCGTATGGTTCCGTCTCTCTCGATTTACGATTCCTTTATGATTTTCTCTGCAACCTCCGCGCTGCCGTTATGAGATTTAACACCCTCAACGCCTGGCTGGAGTGGCAGGCAACGCTTAACCCGGTCGAAATCGATTTGGGTCTGGAGCGTGTGGTTGAGGTTATGCAGCGCATGGGACTGGCGCGCGAATTTGCCTGCCCCCTGATCATGGTCGCGGGTACCAATGGCAAGGGTTCGGTGGTGAGCCTGCTGGCAGCGATGGCCCGCGCCGCGGGTCTCAAGGTGGGCTGTTATACCTCACCGCACATTATCAGTTATAACGAACGCATCACGCTCGACGGTGAAAACATTGATGATGACCGCTTATGTCAGGCGTTCGAGCGCATCGATCAGGCCCGGGGCGAAGTCACGCTGACCTATTTTGAATTCGGCACCCTGGCAGCAATTGATATCTTCATGCACGCCGACGCTGATCTGGTGATTATGGAGGTCGGTCTGGGCGGCAGGCTGGATGCGGTGAATGTCATGGAGCCGGATGTTTCGGTAATCACCTCGATTGCACTCGACCACACCGACTGGCTGGGTGATAACCGCGAAGCCATTGCCCTGGAAAAGGCCGGTATCATGCGCGAGCAAAAACCGGTGATCTGCGGCGAGACCGATGCCCCGGCGACGCTGCTGGACGCGGCAGCGCAAAAATCAGCGCAGCTATTTCAGCTGGGACAGCATTATAGGATCGAGCCTTCATCGCCCGGTCGCTGGAGCCTGATCAGCCCGCTGGGTGATATTCACGATCTCCCCGCACCCGCACTGCCCGGTGAATTTCAGCTCGGCAATGCCGCCACCGCGATTCTGGCGCTACAGGCACTGGCATCAAAGCTGACCATCACCCCAGTAGATATTCGCCGGGGTTTGCTGCAAGCGCGCCTGCGCGGCCGCTTTGAAACCCTGCACCGGCAGCCGCAGGTGATTGTTGATGTCGCCCACAACCCGCACGCCGTGGCCTCGCTGGTCGCCCAGTTGCAGACGCAGCGCATCGAAGGCTCGACCCATATCGTGCTGGCCATGCTGGCGGACAAACCTGTCGATGAGGTGATTGAGCTGCTGCTGCCGATTGCCGATGACTGGTATTGTGCGGGCCTGGAAGAAAATCCCCGAGGCCTGTCGGCTGCAACCATGGCCGGGAAAATCAGGCAAAAATTAAACCGCCATGTGCAGCTTACTCAGCCGCCCGCTGATGTTAAACTTTGTGCTGAGTTAACAGTTGAAGCCGCCATAGAAGCGGCTCTGGGTGATGCGCAACCGCAGGATAGAATAATCATCCTGGGCTCTTTTTACACAGTCGCTGCGGCGATAGATTATTTTTCCCGAATGGCAATGCGAAATCATAAAGCTGAATCATAATTAGGAATATGGATAAAACACTTCAACAACGTCTGGTCGGTGCCGTAGTGCTGGTGGCACTGGGCGTCATTCTGCTTCCGGCCTTGCTGGACGGCGATGGCTATAGCTCACGCCATGACCGTAACATACAAATTCCCGCCAAACCTCGGTTCACCATCATCGAGGAGAAGAAGCTCGCGCCTGCGGTGGTGGCAACCCCGATGGATGCGAGACGGAAAACGCTGGAGCATGCCAGAACCGCGGGTCCGCCCGAGCCGATCCAGTCATGGACATTGCAGGTCGGCACATTTAGCCAGAAAGACAATGCCCTGGCCTTCCGTGCCAGCCTGCGTAAACAGGGTTATACCGCTTATCTCGAAAGCAGCCGCAGCAACGGCGAGAAAAGCTACCGGGTCTTTATCGGCCCCGAGCTGGAAATAGCGCAGCTGGAAAAAATCAAAGCAAAGCTTAAGGCTAAAAAAAATATCGATGCCCTCATTCTCCGCCATCCCTGAAAAATCACCGTTGACGACCACACTTATGAAGCCGACGCAGAGTTCTTTTTGAGTATATTCAGCTTATTCATATGCGTATAATGAGCCCCTTTTCAGGAGACACAGGGCACCATGACCGTTGTTGATGTGATCATTCTATTCGTGATCTTTCTGTCGGCGCTATTCAGCTTGATGCGCGGCTTTGTCAAAGAGGCCATATCGCTCACCACCTGGCTGGCGGCAATCTGGATATCTGCCACTTTTGCCTCCCGTCTGGCCGTGCTTCTGCCCGTTGGCATCGAATCCGAAGCGGTGCGTCTGGCACTGGGCTTTGGTCTGTTATTTGTACTTACTCTGATGTTTGGTGCGCTGGTGAATTTCATCGTCGCACAATTTGTAAAAAAGACGGGACTGTCGGGTGCTGATCGTATCTTTGGCGTGCTCTTTGGTTTTCTGCGCGGTATATTAATTATCGTGGTCTTTGTAGTGGTCGGCAGCATGACGCCACTGCCCGAACAGGACTGGTGGCAGTCATCGGATCTGCTCGGACGTTTTGAAAAACTCACCCTTATGTTAAAACCCTATTTTCCGGAAAATATATTATCTTCCGGAGGGACGATAAAATAATTATGTGTGGTATCGCTGGTATCGTAAGTCATTCACCGGTCAACATTGATCTGTACGAATCCCTGTCTGTTTTGCAGCATCGAGGTCAGGATGCCGCCGGCATCGTCACCTGTGACAAAGGCCGCTTTTACATGCGCAAAGCAAACGGTCTGGTACGCGATGTTTTCTACAGCCAGCACATCAAAAAACTGGTGGGCAACATGGGTATCGCACATGTGCGTTATCCCACCGCCGGCTGTTCATCCTCGCTGGAGGCGCAGCCCTTTTACGTCAACTCCCCATACGGCATTGCCCTGGCGCATAACGGCAATCTCACCAATACCGAGGCGCTGAAAGAAGAGCTGTTCATGGAAGATCTGCGCCACCTCAATACCGAATCCGACACCGAAGCCCTGCTCAATGTGTTCGCACATGAACTCGCTACTCTGGCCAGACCGGCTTTTGATCGCGACGCAATTTTCAAGGCCGTCTCCGCCGTGCACCGTCGTTGCCGGGGCGGCTACGCCGTCATCGCCATGATCGTAGGCAAGGGCATACTGGCTTTTCGTGATCCTAACGGCATTCGCCCGGTCGTATACGGCAAGCGCGAAACCGAGGCGGGCGTGGAATATATGGTGGCCTCCGAAAGCGTGGCCCTGCAGGCACAGGGCTTCGAACTGGTACGCGATCTGGCACCGGGTGAAGCCGTCTTCATTGATCAGGACTGCCAGTTATACAGCCGGCAATGCGCAGAAAATCCCAAACTGGTGCCGTGCATTTTTGAGTATGTCTATTTTGCCCGGCCCGATTCCATTATTGATAACGTCTCGGTCTACAAGGCGCGTCTGCGCATGGGTAAAACGCTGGTGCAAAAAATTCTGCGCGAGCGCCCCGATCACGACATTGATGTCGTCATTCCCATTCCCGATACCAGCCGCAGCACCGCGCTTGAAGTGGCCTACCACCTGAACGTGAAATACCGCGAAGGCTTCATTAAAAATCGCTATATTGGCCGTACCTTTATCATGCCCGGCCAGCAGGAGCGCAAGAAATCAGTGCGCCAGAAACTCAATCCCATCGGTCTGGAATTCTCGGGCAAGAATGTATTGCTGGTCGACGATTCAATTGTGCGCGGCACCACCTCCAAACAGATAATTCAGATGGCGCGCGAAGCGGGCGCGAAAAAAGTTTATATGGCATCAGCAGCGCCGCCGGTACGTTACCCCAATGTCTATGGCATCGACATGCCGGCGCCGGAAGAATTTGTCGCCCATAACCGCACAGTGGAAGAAATCGGCGAACTGATCGGCGCCGACTGGCTGATTTATCAGGACCTGGAAGATCTGGTGGCAGCGGTGAACAAAGGCAACAAAGCGCTCAGTGAATTTGACTGTTCCTGCTTTGATGGCAAGTACGTCACCAATGATATCGACAGCAAATATTTCCGTCGACTTCAGGACAAACGCAACGACGCCGCAAAGCGGGATACGGAAGACAGAAACTCGTCTGACACTGTTGAGCTTTAAATTTTAAAAGTTTGTAGGTCGGGAAGCCTTTCCCGACAAAATGTTGATAGCCGGAACTCTGCTTGATTATTGCACTGCCAAACATCACGTCGAGAAAGGGTTCCCGACCTACAATAGCTTAGTGTCGCGGTGAAATTTCAGTAATATTAAGCGACGTGATCTGCGGACTAAGTATTCTACCCGTGGTGTTTTAATAAGCAGAACTCATTCTTGCACAATTCTAATTTCTGTTTCAGCCGTTAACCTGTCGATTGAAAAGAGCATTTCACCATAAGCGTTCACCGGCATGGGGTCGTCACCACAGCCGCAACAGATCACAATCTCGGTAAAGAAAACACCCGCCAATACCTGAATGTGCCCGCCTTCATCGGTCACCCGTAATATGGTGGCCGTTATCGCTTCATCGCTGACGTAGCCGCCCTGGTTGGTGGCGCTCTCCAGCGGCAACCATTTTCGCTCGCACTGTTCAATCGCCGCTTTCACCCGGCGCGAGAATTCTTTGGCAGGGAAATGGCCGAGGCATTCTGAAAAATCAATCATAATGAAGTAGATAGCATTGATTAACGGGCTGACTATGTAATACTAACCGCCCGCAGGATACACAGGCAGAACCATGAACTCAATACATATTAGCATCAAAGACCAGTTACTCACCCTGCGAGATGAGGCCGGGCAGGTGCTGCACCGCTATCCGGTCTCAACTTCAAAGTATGGCACCGGTTCGCGCAATGACAGTAATCAGACACCATTAGGGCTGCATCGTATCAAGGAAAAAATTGGCGGCGCCATGCCGGTCAACGAAGTCTTCATCGGTCGCGTGCCGCACGGCAATCTGGAAGAGTGTATCGAAGCCGGGGTCGAGCTGCCCGAAGACGTGATCACCAGCCGCATCATGTGGCTGGAAGGCATGGAGCCGGGCAGAAATCAGGGCGGATATGTAGACAGTTATCAGCGATACATATACATTCACGGTACCAGCGACGAAGGCAGCATCGGCACACCGGCATCGATCGGTTGCATCCGCATGCTGAATAAAGATGTGGTGGAACTGTTCAGGCTGGTTGAGCCGGGTACTGAAGTGATGATAGAGGAATAAAAAAATGAGCGATTATATAGACGACGGCAACGACGGCTTTGCCACACGCGCGGTGCGTGCCGGGCAGGTGCGCACACATGAGGGCGAACACGGCGAACCCATCTTCCCGACTTCGAGTTTTGTCTTCGCCTCCGCCGCCGAAGCCGCCGCCCGTTTCTCCGGTGAACAGCCGGGCAACATCTATTCACGCTTTACCAACCCCACCGTGCGTACGTTCGAAGAGCGTCTGGCCTCGCTGGAAGGGGCCGAACGCTGCGTCGCCACCGCCTCGGGCATGTCGGCGATCACCACCACCTTTCTAGGTCTGCTGAGCGCGGGCGATCACATCGTCTCTTCGCGCAGCATTTTTGGCACCACCACGGTCCTGCTCACCAGCTTCATGGCCAAGCTCGGCATCGCTACCACCTTTGTCGACCTGCCCGACCTCAATGCCTGGGAAGCGGCGATCACGCCCAAAACCAGAATGCTGTTTCTGGAAACCCCCTCCAACCCGTTACTCGACCTGGTGGATATCGCTGCGCTCGCTGAAATCGCGCACCGCAAAGATTGCCTGCTGGTGGTCGATAACTGCCTGTGCACCCCCGCGCTGCAACAACCGCTGGCACTGGGCGCCGACATCATTATTCACTCCGCCACCAAATACATCGACGGCCAGGGCCGCTGCATGGGCGGTGCCGTCTGCGGCACGCACGAAATCGTCGGTGGCGGCGTTTACGGATTTTTACGCTCCGCCGGTCCCACCATGAGCGCGTTCAACGCCTGGGTATTTTTAAAAGGGCTGGAAACACTGCAACTGCGCATGAAAGCCCACTGCGAAAATGCACAGGCACTGGCCGAATGGCTGGAACAGCAGCCCAACGTGAAACGGGTCTATTATCCCGGTCTGCCCAGCCACTCCCAGCACATGCTGGCCAAACGCCAGCAGAGCGGTTTCGGCGGCCTGGTCTCCTTTGAATTAAACGGTGGCCAGGCAGAGGGCTGGAAGTTGATCGATGCCACCAAGATGCTTTCCATCACCGCCAATCTGGGCGACACCAAAACCACGATCACCCATCCGGGCACGACCACGCATGGGCGTTTAACACCCGAACAAAGACAGGAAGCGGGGATTTCGGATGGTTTGATTCGAGTGGCAGTTGGGCTGGAGGATATTGAGGATATTAAGGCGGATTTAGCGAGAGGCATGTAACTGGTTTTTGTAGGTGCGAATTCATTCGCACGGCACTGTTTAAAATTGCGGCTATGTTCGAATGAATTCGAACCTACAGTTAAAAGCCCGTCATCTCGAACGCATGTGAGAGATCTTGGCTTTATCTTCCAGCATTAGTAATCTGAGGTTTTATGGGTAGTGGGTAGTCGCACCCACGGGCGAGGTACTTTTTGTCTACAGCAACAAAAAGGGCTCTTCCCCTGATCGAGTGGGTAAGTTAACGTAAGACTTATGAGAGATAAAGACCTATACGCTCAAATATTGGGCATCAAGAGTCCCTGGCAAGTGTCTGAGGTAGAGCTAGCGCTGTCAGCGGGAGAAGTAACAGTTCATGTAGAGCCAGAGCCAGGCGCCATACAGTGTTGCTCAATCTGCGGCACGCCCTCGCCGGGCTATGATTCGCGGGCACGCCGCTGGCGACATCTCGATACTTGTCAGTACAAGACCATCTTGGAAGCCCAGCTTCCCAGAGTGAAGTGCAAAGAGCATGGTGTAGTCACCGTATCCGTTCCCTGGGCAGAACCCGGCTCAGGGTTTACGGCGATGTTTGAGGCACTGGTGATCGACTGGTTGAAAGAAGCCTCCACCTCAGCGGTGTCCCGCTTAATGAATCTTAGCTGGAACGC
>JAVVEE010000054.1:0-17580 GCA_032251315.1 Gammaproteobacteria bacterium | reverse complement strand
TCAGCAGCAGGGATGCTGCTGCCGAGCGTACACGGATGTATTCTCAGCGCGTCTTGATTGAAGGGCATCCTTTCCATATAACTCAATAGTATGCATTATTGAAAAACTCAATACAAGATCGTGGCAAGTAACATGTAATCAATACAATCGCATCAAGCGGAATAAAACCATGGCAAAAATTGCAATTATGCTAGGGGAAGAATTTGAAGATGCCGAATTTCAGGTGCCATATAATCGTCTTAAACAGGCCGGACATGACATTGATTTAATGGGAGTGCACGCCGCTAGCACAATACACGGTAAGCACAAAAATTCGGTTGCACAAATTAAGGTCTCTGCCCGTGTTGCTGACACCGACTCGTATGACGCCTTACTCATCCCCGGTGGCTACAGCCCGGACCACCTGCGCACCGATCAGGACATCGCATTGTTTGTGAAAAACTTTATGAATAGCCATAAGCCAGTTGCCGCAATCGGTCATGGCCCAGAATTGCTGATTGAAGCTAACAACCTGGAAGGACGCACACTAACCTCCTCACAATCGGTCAAAACCGACCTCATCAATGCCGGTGCAATCTGGGTGGATAAAGAAGTGGTACTGGACGCAAACCTGATCACCTCACGCGGCATCGATGATCTGGATGCTTTTTGTCAGGCAGTTGAAGAGATACTGCAAGACGTTTCAGTTTTTCACAGCAACGCACAGCATGTTTCGAGTGAAGACGCCGGCGACTTTAGCCCTCATGTAGAAATGGATAATGAAGGCTTTCTGCAAAATCCGGATGAATGGAACGAACAACTGGCAAAGTGGCTGGCAAAACAGGAAGGACTCGACGAATTAAGCGAAGCTCGCTGGCAGGTCATCTATGCCCTGCGTGACTACTACAAGGAACATCAACACGTTCCCAACTTCAAGAAATTATGCAAGGACGCACATCAGACAGACGCCTATTGCATGGAGCGTTTATTCGACAACAACGGCAGCAAGGCCTGGCGCATCGCCGGCCTGCCAAACCCAGGTGAAGAGATCAATGCCTATCTGTAATACAAGGTTGGGCTGACGCAGGATGCCCAACGGTTTTTGTTAATCGCGGCGATTTGTTGGGGTTCGTGCCTCCCCCCAACGCCATGAATCAGCATTTGCATAAATAATAAATGACAGTTGGATGCAGCGATGAGAAAAATATCTATTAAGATTTGTCTCGCAGCAATTTTAACTTGCTGGCTATCCACTCCGGCATGGCTGTTTGCTCAGGAAGCTACACAGACAGTCGACATAGAAAAGAATCAAGATTCACCCGCACCGAACACACCCGCCAGACGCAATGATCTTCAGACCCAGACAAGAGACGATAACCAGCCTCTGGAAAACTGGCAGAACTCCTTTGCGCTAAACAACAATGACACCCGCATCAAAATTGGCGGCTTCATCGAGCTGGATGTCATTCATGATAATAACGCCATTCAAAGCAAGGGACAGTTCATCGCCGATACTATCCCCACCCGAAACAGCACCGCACTCGATGGTGCGGAAGGCCAGACACATTTCAGCGTCGCGCCCTCGCGCCTGTACGTCGAAACCCGAACACCCATGAATGCGCAACGACTGAAAAGTTACCTGTCCATCGACATGTTTGCAGATGAATTAGGCGTAGAGGCGCAACCGCGTCTGCGACAGGCTTATATGGAATTCAGCAGCAGCCTGTGGGGCGGCGACCTGCTGCTAGGTCAGGCCTGGTCAACCACCACCGATCTGGAAAGCACACCCGACCTGCTCGACTTTCGCGGCGCCGACGCCATGTTCGGCCAACTCCAGCCACAACTGCGCTGGAGCATATCACTGCACGGTGGAATCAGGCTGATGCTGGCCGTCGAGACACCGAATAATCACATCATCGAAAATGCCGACTCACTCACGCGCCTGCCCGATGGCATCATGGCCGTCACCTGGGATAGCCCCATGTTCAAACTGATGGGTTCCTTGCTGGTGAAAGACTTACGCGCCAGCGCCAACAACGGCCCGGTGCAAACCGCCGTCGGCGTCGGCGGCAACCTCTCCGGTAAACTGCGGTTGCCTTTTGGTCGCTACCCGGATGATTTCATGTTCTCGCTGACCTACGGCAAGGGCATCGGCAGTCATTTTCAAAATGCAAAAACTGATGCCGTTTATGACGCCACCGGCACCAGCCTGGAAACTCTCAAACTCTATGCCGTCACCCTCGCCTACCGGCATAACTGGAACGCCACCATAAGCTCCACCGTTACCTATTGCTGTATTGAAATTTATAACCACGATGTTCAAACAGCCGATGCGCTACAAGGCACGGAATACACCAGCGGTAATCTGGTATGGAACGTCAATCCTCACTGGTTAGTTGGTGTTGAAGGTATCTGGGGTAAGCGTGATGATAAAGATGATGTTGAAGGCACGGTTTTTCGGACTTTGTTTGTATCGAGGGTGAGTTTTTGAAATATGAAATTTTCTCTCATTCACACGCTTCGTGTAGGAATGCATATTGTGTCTACATTCGCGCAATTATTAACCTTCTTAATAATTCATAACTTTGTTGGTAGTGGGTATTCGCACCCACTACCAGCCATGTCAAAAATTATCATGAAGTTTCGATATTTTAGCGAAAGCCCAAACATGGATACCGGCTTGCGCCGGTATAACGATTGCGTGAGAGAGATGGTATCTACAACCTCCGTCTACTGCGTAAGATATAACCCAATAAAAAACCTACCAGCAATAAAACCAATATTAATATTACACGTGACATTTCAATTTTCCAGAAGAGGAAATTTACGGTTACAACTTCGGTGTTCTGAAGTATAAAAACAAGGATGAAGATTGTGCTGATGATGCCAATAGCAAGATGCAGTTTTTGAGTGGGGGTTTTCGTATTCATAACCAATGACTCCGTTTTTGTTTAATTACAAATTAACATCAAAGCATAAAAATTAATTACCGGCATAGATAAGACCACGGCGTACCAGCCACTTCTCAATTTCAACGGCCACCAGTACCAGCGAAGACAGCAGCAGACACACTACCAGATCGAACAGTGGCAGTGGTTGGGTGTGAAAAATATCATTCAGTGCCGGGGTGTAGATGACGGCCAGTTGTAACAGCAGCGTTAACAGCACCGCGCCCAGCATTGGCAAGTTGGTAAACAGGCCGATACTGAACAGTGAGGCGCTTTCGCTGCGCACGGCCAGTGAATGAAACAGTTGCGAGACGGTGAGCACGGTGAATACGATGGTCTGCCAGTAGGGCACATCGCGGGAAATCGCCCAGGCCATGGCGGCGATGGAAATACCGCCGACAAACAGCCCCACCCAGATAATATGTTGCCACATGCCATGCGCAAAAATACTTTCCTCCGGCGGACGCGGCGCGCGCTGCATGATGTTCGGCTCGGCGGGTTCGGCGGTAAATGCCAGCCCCGGCAGGCCGTCGGTGACCAGATTGATCCAGAGAATATGGATGGGTAACAGCGGAATGGGCAGCCCCATAAAGGGCGCGAGAAACAGCGTCCAGATCTCACCGGAATTGGAGCTCATGGTGTCTTTGATGAACTTGCGGATGTTGTCGAAGACGCGACGCCCGGCTCGAACGGCGTGCACGATGGTGGCGAAGTTGTCATCGAGCAGCACCATGTCGGCGGCTTCGCGCGCGACGTCGGTGCCCTGCAAGCCCATGGCTATGCCAATACCGGCGCGCTTTAATGCCGGTGCATCATTCACCCCATCGCCGGTCATGGCGACGAACTCACCATTCACCTGTAAGGCTTTTACGATGCGAATTTTCTGCTCGGGCGTGACCCGCGCGTAGACCCGGATAGTTTCGACCATGCGGGCAAATTTTTCTTCCGAGATTTGTGCCAGCGCCTCTCCGCTTAAAATTTCCTGGTCATCACTGGCGATACCCAGACGGCGGGCGATGGCCATGGCGGTGCCGGCATGGTCGCCGGTAATCATCACCGGGGTAATGCCTGCGGTTAAGCAGTCGGCAATTGCCTGCGGCACTTCCGGGCGTGGTGGATCGATCAGGGCCACCAGCCCGAGAAAGGTTAAATCCTGCTCGACCTCTTCCGCTTCCAGCGGTTCCGGCAGGCCGGCAAGTTCACGGCTGGCAAAGGCCAGCACCCGATAACCTTCATTCGCCAGGCGCTCGGCTTCGAGCAATATCGCCTCTGCATCGAAGCGCTCGGCGGCATTGCTGCCTGCGGCGGTTTTACATTGTGTCAGCAGTTTTTCCGGGGCACCCTTGATGTAGGCGGTGACGGTTTGTGCTGACTGGTGCAAGGTGGTCATCTGTTTGCGTTTGCTGCTGAAGGCGATAGCCGCCAGACGTGGCAGCGACTGTTCCAGTTCCGCCTTGCTAAAACCAGCCTCAACAGCGGCTTCAAACACGGCCAGCTCGGTCGGCTCGCCAGCGGGTTCGCCATCCTTTTCGGTGACGTCGTTGCTGATCGCCATGGCCTGCCCCAGTTGCTGACGCACCGCTTCGGCCTGTACCTCAAACAGTGAGGAATGCCATGCACCCGCCAGATAATACTGCTCAACAGTCATGCGATTCTGGGTGAGCGTGCCGGTTTTGTCGGTGCAGATATAAGTGACTGAGCCCAGCGTTTCCACTGCGGGCAGATTACGCACCAGTGTCTTATGCCGCACCAGTTTGCGCGCCCCCAGCGTGAGCGAGATAGTGACGACGGCGGGCAACGCTTCCGGTATCGCCGCCACTGCCAGACTGACGGCAGTGAGAAACATCAGCATGACCGGCTGCCCCTGAAACAGTCCGGCGATGAACACGACCACGCAGATGGCCAGCACGGCGAGTGCCAGATAACGACCAAAACGCGCCAGGCGCGCCTGCAACGGCGTCTTCACACCGGTCTCTTCCTGTAGCAGCTCCGCAATCCGGCCAAACTCTGTATTCAGGCCCGTGGCCACCACCACGCCCTCGCCCCGCCCGTGAGTCACCAGACTGCTTTTGAATGCCCGATTCTGGCGATCGCCAATCGCCAGCTCGGCGTTATCTAAAGTGGCGCTCTGTTTTTCCACGGAATGCGATTCGCCGGTCAGGGCTGATTCATCGACCTGCAGCTCTTCAACTGTCAGCAGCCGCAGATCGGCAGGCACGACATTGCCCGCTGCCAGCACCACGACATCACCCGGCACCAGTTCGGAGGAGGCCAGCGTGATCACCTGCGCATCACGATAAACCTGAGCCTCCGGCGTGGCCATTTCCTGTAATGCGGCGACTGCGTGCTGTGCCCTGTATTCCTGCACGGCTCCGATAATCGCATTGAGCAGTACGATGACCAGAATGGCGATGGCGTCCTGCGGCTCGCCGACCAGACCGGAAATCACCGCTGCCGCCAGCAGCACCATGATCATAAAATCGGCAAACTGCCCCAGCAACATCGCCAGTAGGGAACGCCGCCGCTTTAACGGAATGGCATTCGGGCCGTATTCGGCCAGACGTTTTTGCGCTTCTGCCGGGCTCAGACCCGTGGCCGAAGACTCAAGCTGCTGCAAAGTTTCATTGACGTCTAAGGTATGCCAGATGGGTTCAGCCATGTTACGAGCCCGCAATCAGATAGATGAGTATGACCGTCACTATGGCGACGAATAAAGTCTGCAAGCCACTGCGCAGCCATGAGATCTGCGCAATGCTGCCCAGAAAAACGCCCAGCAGAAAAATCAGCAGCAGCGCGATGACGATCGCGCTGTAGAGCGGCGAGAACGGCAGCGGTACACCGGCGATGGAAAGTGCGATGGGAGAAAGAATTAACAGCGAAATAAGCAGCGGCGACAGGCCGTTAACCAGTGCCGTCAGCAGCGGCACCCAGCGCGAGGCATCACCGTGCGCACTTTCCCTGAGGTCGCTGATCATCGCCTGTTCGAGTTTACCGAGCGCATGTTTGCGTTCAGCCGATTCGCTGATGTAGGCGCTGCTCAAACCGCTCATGCCCAGCGCAATGGCCGCACCCAGACAGACGCTAATAATCACCGACAAATCATCCGCTTCACTGACGATAAATCCAATGATCAAACCCAGCATGGTGAGTGCGCCGTCAAAACCATTGACCACAACATAGCGCCGCATAATGTCACGGTTATGGGTGATATCCAGTAAAAACTTTATCCGCCGCAGCATAAACATAAAAACTTAATCAGCCTCTACTTCATTTTGAATTTCGGCTTCATTACAAACTTCAACTTCATCGATGCTGTGCAGCGAGCCACCCAGATCTTTTATCACCGCCTGAACGGCTGCAAAATCTATGGTATTGGCGGTGATTTCTATTTGCACCGTTTCAGTGTTTTCATCTACCTCCAGCACAATCAGATGCACCCGATAATCAATGCCGACACCGGCGATGCGCTGCGAAAATTCAAGCGTATTGGGTTGATGGGGTTTGAGCACATCCAGAACAATCCGTTTTACGTAAACCATAATCTTCAGCCTCTGATTTTTTCTTACCCGGTGCAGCGGAAAAATGCTCTGCTGCTGTTTTTCCGCCGATGTTTTTTCTGCTATAAACTTTCCCTGCCTGCTTAAGTATATATGCTTCCTCTGGCTTAAACACAAAGCTGAGGTAGTGGCTTTAATCTGGGATAATTTTCTCGCCCAGAATTATTTACAAGCTAAAAATCCACGATACTTTTTTATCGCCCGGCCTGCTCATCAAGACGCACCCGCGCCAGCCATCAGGATAAAAAAATCATTAATAACAACAGATACTAACAAAACGCATGGAAAGGATACCCTTCAATCAAGACCGTCAGCAGCAGGGATGCTGCTGCCGAGCGTACACGGATGTATTCTCAGCGCGTCTTGATTGAAGGGTATCCTTTCCATGTAACTCAATAGTAACTTATGGAATATTTTGACAGGCCCGGCCATCAGACAGCCTGTTACTCCGGTCCATGTTGGAACCACAGTGATGCGCTGCTATTTCAGGGTAACGGCCATGAGTCTCCAGCTTAATTGCAAGCATTGGCTTTAGCCGCTGCACAAATTAAATATGCCAACAGGCTTAGATGACTGAGTATGTTTAACGTGTCTCAGCTAGAATGCGTCCTATATAGTCACGCATTACTTCGGCCTCGCTCTGTTGCGATCAAAACCGTAGCCGGCAATGCGCTGAATCACCAAGCACCTATAAAATGATTGGCACCACATGAACCCTGTTACCGACGACGACATTCAGGAACAAGAAGAGCTGCATCAGGTCGATTTCATTATTGGCCAGCTTAAGGCCGGGAATGATGCGGCCATCAGCAGGCATCTTGAACAACTGCATGCGGCTGAAATTGCCGACATTCTGGAATCACTGCCGCCTGATTTGCGTCGGCAGTTGTGGCAGCTGCTGCCGGTGGAGATGGAGGGCGAGACCCTTATTTACCTCGGCGACGAGGCACGCAGCAGCATCATTGACGAAATGGAGCATCACGAAGTGGTGGCCGCCACTGAATCCATGGCGGTGACTGATCTCGCCGATGTTATGGATGAGTTGCCGGAGGATGTCAGCGAGGCGGTGCTGCAATCACTGGATGAAGATCGCCGCCAGCGTCTGGAGACCACGCTCTCCTTCGCCGAAGGCACGGCGGGCCGTCTGATGAGCAGCGATGTCATCAGTGTTCGTAAGGATGTCTCTATCGCGGTGGTGCTGCGTTACCTGCGCCGACTAAAACCCCTGCCGCCACATACTGATGCGCTGATGGTGACCGATGAACACGGCACCTATCTGGGCAAATTAACGCTGGCCGAAGCCGTTGCCGAACACCCTGATGCGCTGGTCGCCGAGGTCATGCAGGAGGCCACCGACCGGGTGCAGGTGGACGCGGATGCTCATGATGTGGCGCTGCTGTTCGAACGCCGCGACCTGATCTCGGTGGCGGTGGTTGACGCGGATGACAAACTGGTGGGGCGCATCACGGTTGATAACGTGGTCGATATCATCCTCGCCGAAGCTAATAAAGCCTTGCTGGCCAGTGCCGGCCTGAGCGAAGATGAAGACCTTTTCGCCCCGGTTATTCACAGCGCCCAACGTCGCGCCGTCTGGCTGGGCATCAACCTGGTGACGGTCTTTTTAGCGGCCTGGGTGATTGGCCGCTTCGAACTGGTGCTGGATAAAATCGTCGCCCTTGCAGTGCTGATGCCGGTGGTCGCCAGCATGGGCGGCATCGCCGGCAGCCAGACGCTGACCCTGACCATCCGCGGCCTGGCGCTGGGCCAGGTGAGCGCCTCCAACCTGCGCTGGCTGGGCAACAAAGAGCTGATGGTGGGGCTCTTGAACGGTTTCATCTGGGCCATTGTAGTGGCGATTGTGACCTTTATCTGGTTTCAGGATACCAGCATTGCCCTGATTATCGGCGCGGCCATGATGCTCAACCTGATCGCTGCTGCCTTTTCCGGGGTATTGATTCCGGTGGTATTATCGCGCATGGGCATCGACCCGGCGCTGTCTGCGGCGGTGGTTCTGACGACCGTTACCGATGTGGTGGGGTTTCTGAGTTTTCTCGGACTAGCCACCCTCTTTCTTTTATAAACAGCGCCGTTATGATCACAGCGGCGGCACTTTTACCGATAACATATACATTCAATTATATTCGTTCGGTGCACATTTTTGCGACGATACAACCAAAAAATTTATTCAGGATTCAATAATGAAAATAGCCATACTCTCGCGCAACAAGAAACTCTACTCCACCCGCCGCCTGATTGAAGCCTGCGAACAACGCGGCCATGAACCCGTCGTGCTCGATGTGCTGCGCTCCTACATGGAGGTAGTACCGAGCAAACCGGAGGTCCATTTTAAAGGCCAGACGCTGGAGCCTTTTGATGCGGTGATTCCACGCATTGGTGCCTCCATCACCTTTTACGGCACCGCCGTACTCAGGCAGTTTGAAATGATGGGCTCATTCCCCCTTAATGAGTCGGTTGCCATCTCCCGCTCACGTGACAAACTTCGTTCATTGCAGCTGCTTTCGCGCAAGGGCGTGGGTTTGCCCAGCACCGGTTTCGCGCATCACCCTGATGATATTCAGGACCTGATCAAGATGGTCGGTGGTGCGCCGCTGGTAATCAAGCTGCTGGAAGGCACGCAGGGCATCGGCGTGGTGCTGGCCGAGACCCGGAAAGCGGCTGAAAGTGTCATCGAGGCATTTATGGGGCTGAAAGCGAACATCATGGTACAGGAATATATTAAAGAGGCCGGCGGCGCGGATATCCGCTGTCTGGTCATCGGTGAGAAGGTTGTCGCCACCATGAAACGTCAGGCCCTGCCCGGTGAATTCCGCTCCAATCTGCACCGCGGCGGCAGCGCGACATTGATCAAGATCACCCCGACCGAACGCGCCACCGCGGTTAAGGCCGCCAAAATCATGGGGCTCAATGTCGCCGGTGTCGACCTGCTGCGTTCAGAGCGTGGCCCGCTGGTGATGGAAGTAAATTCTTCGCCCGGCCTTGAAGGCATCGAAGTGGCCACCGGCAAAGACATTGCCGGCATGATCATCGACTTCATCGAAAAAAATGCCAAACCCTATAACACAAGAACCAAAGGCAAAGGATAACGCCATGTCCGACCAGCCCTTAACGATTAACGGCGTCACCTTCGCGGCAGGCACACGCACCACCGTCGAGCTGCCGGTGGGCCGTCTTTGCACTCACACTCCCATGACCATGCCGGTGCATGTCGTGCGGGGCAAAAAATCCGGCCCGCGTCTGTTTGTCAGCGCCGCCATTCACGGCGATGAAATCAATGGCGTGGAGATCATCCGCCGGCTGCTGAAAAGTCCCGCGCTCAAGCAGCTGCGCGGCACCATCATTGCGGTTCCCATCGTCAACGCTCACGGCTTCATCAGCCAGTCGCGTTACCTGCCCGACAGGCGTGATCTGAACCGCTCCTTCCCGGGCAGCGAGCAGGGTTCACTGGCAGCGCGGCTGGCGAACCTGTTTATGCAGGAGATTGTCTGCCAGAGCACGCACGGCATCGACATCCACACCGGGGCGCGTCACCGCGACAACCTGCCCCAGATCCGCGCTAATCTGAAAGATGAAGAGACCAATCAGCTGGCACGGGCGTTTAATGTTCCCGTCATCATCTCCTCCAATCTGCGCGATGGCTCATTGCGCGAGTCGGCCGCGGAATATGGCATTCCCATGCTGCTGTACGAAGCAGGGGAAGCCCTGCGATTCGATGAGGTTTCGATTCGAGCCGGAGTGAAAGGCATCATCAATGTCATGCGGTTGCTGAAAATGCTGCCACCGTCACGCCGAACCTCTAAAAAGCAGAGAGAGGCTGTGATCGCCAATTCCAGCGCCTGGGTCCGCGCCCCCGACAGCGGCATTTTTCGCGCCATGGTGGCACTGGGTAGCTGGGTCAAAAAAGACACGTTGCTGGGCGTGGTTGCCGATCCTTTTGGCGAAACCGAAAGCCGGATTACCGCCACCTTTAGTGGCATTGTTATCGGCCGAACCAACCTGCCGCTGACCAATGAAGGTGATGCGCTATTTCATATTGCCCGCTTTGAACACGTCGAAGATGCCGCCAGTACGGTCGATGCGTTTAATGAAGAATATGCCCATGAATTAATTCCCTATACCCATATGGAGAGTCCGATTGCCTAGGGGATTTTGCTGATAAAATGAAAAAATAATTCGTTACCTGCCTGTTTTAAAAAGGTCAGTGACTTAAACGGGAGACAAAAAATTCTATTTAGTTTGTAGTTAAACTGGTCGGAATAAATGTTAGCCCGCTAAGGAACCTATATGAATAGAACGCAGCAAATGCTGCTGACCCTGTTAACCTGTTTGTGTTCCACGGGGTTGTTTGCGCAGGTCACTGTCGATATAAAAATCAGCGGTCTTAGCGAACCGCTGGAGGAAAACGCACGCCTGTTTTTGACCCTGGCGGAAGTGCAGGGCCATACTCTGCTGAGCGAAGGCCGGATGCGTCACCTGCACAAAAAAGCGCCTCAGGAAATCGCCGATGCCCTGAAGCCTTATGGTTATTACCGCGCCGACATTAAATCCCGCTTAACTCAGACTTCACCCGAACAGTGGCAGGCTCACTACAGTGTTGATCCCGGTCCGCCGGTGCGTATCGGCGAGTTTAATTTCAATCTCGGCGGCGCCATGAAGGATGACCCGGAAGCTCAGACGCTGATCAATAATTTTCCTCTCCGGGAAGGCTATGTACTCAACCATTCCGCCTATAAGGATATCAAGGAGAGTCTGGCCGAGCTGGCTCGTGAGCGCGGTTATTTCGACGCCGAACTTGTTACCCATCAGATTGAAATTGACCTTGAAGCTTATAAAGCCCGGATTTATCTGGACTATGACAGTGGCCCGCGTTACGACTTCGGCGAGGTGCAACTGGAGCAGGATGTACTCGATCCGGAGTTTTTGCAGCGTTATATTCATTTCCATCAGGGCGAGCCTTACGAACTGAATGAGCTCATCAATTTTCAGCATGCGCTCAACGACAGTGACTATTTTCAATCGGTAGAAGTCTCACCCGGTCAGCCGAAAACCGAGTCACTGAGAATCCCGGTTGATGTCAGCCTCACCCCCCGCAAACGCCATCGTTTCACCCTCGGTCTCGGTTACGGCACCGATACCGGTGCCCGTACCCGCTTTGGCTGGGAGATGCCCCGGGTGAACAAGAAAGGTCATCGTTTTGATACCGAACTCAGGGTATCTGAAATCGGCTATAGCCTGACTGCGCATTATCGGGTACCGGTGTTCAACCCGCGCACCGACCAGATCGTTTACAGTGCCGGTATTATCGACGAGACCACGGATACCAGCGAAAGCAACATACGCACTATCGGCGTCAGCCTCAATCATAGTCGTCGCGACTGGCGTGAATCTATCTCGCTGAACTACCAGCAGGAAGAGTTCATTATCGCCAACGTCAGAGGGGATTCCACGTTGCTGATGCCCGGAGCCAGCTGGAGCCGCACCTGGGGCAACGATTTCATCAACACCTTCGACGGTCTGCGCTTTGACTTCAGCATGCGCGGTGCCAGCAAAAAGGTTATCTCCGATACCGATTTCATGCAGCTTCTGGGCGGCATCAAATTCATCACCTCACTGAGTGCACGCAATCGTATTATTGCCAGGGGCAGACTGGGCAGCACCCTGACGCAGGACTTCGAACAGCTGCCCTCTTCGGTGCGCTTTTTCGCCGGCGGCTCACAGAGCGTGCGCGGATATGCTTATGAGTCGCTCGGGCCGGTGGATGCCAATGGTCTGGTCATCGGCGGTAAGAATCTGATGGTGGGCAGCATTGAGTACGACTACAGCATCGGAGATCAATGGAGCGTCGCCCTGTTTTATGATGGCGGCAATGCCATCGACAATCTCTCTGATGATCTGGAACGGGGGGCCGGTTTCGGCTTTCGCTGGAAATCACCGGTGGGGCCGGTGCGTATCGACTTTGCCAGCGCCATCACCCGCGCAGGCAACCCCTGGCGCATTCACATCAACATCGGGCCGGATTTATGAAGCGACTGAGTCGACTCATAATGCTTTTACTCTTGCTGATGGTTGTGTCGCTGGTCTGGCTGACGGCGACCCAGAGCGGTCTGCGCTGGGGCTATGAGCAGGCCGGCCGCTATCTGCCGGGCGAGCTGAATATTGCCGAAGTGCGGGGCCGTCTGATCGGCCCGATCACCCTGCGGGGCTTCGAGTTTGAGCAGGACGGTACACGGGTCAAAGCCGATCAGATCCTGCTCGACTGGCAGCCCATGGCGTTGCTGACCGCCCGGATTAATATCAGCCGTGTGCATATTCAGTCGCTCGACATTGTTTTGCCCGAGACGACTGAGACCGCAAAATCCGAGCCGCCGCTGCCCGGGATCCAGTTGCCCGAGATCCATCTTCCCTGGCGCATGGCATTGCGCGAGGCGCAGATTGATGATTTCAGTTTTAGCCGGGGCGAGCAGAACTTCAAGCTTAATCAGATCAAACTTAGCGCGAGTACGCAAATCAGTACGGTTAAAATCAAAACCTTCAGCGTCAGCGCTGAGCAATTCAGTCTGAAGATCAAGGGCGAGCTCAACCCCGTGCGCGATTACCGCCATGATCTGGCGATAAACTGGCAGCTGGAACTGCCTTCCGGTGAGCAGGTTATCGGCAGTGGTCGGCTCAAGGGCGATATGCAGAGCACCCAGCTCAGCCAGCAACTGCGCGGACCGTTACAGCTGAGCCTCAATGCCGAATTAAACGACCTGCTCGACCAGCTCAACTGGCAGACTGAAATCAAAGTCAGCGCCTTCGATCTGTCGCAGATTAGCACCGACCTGCCCGCCCTGAACGGCGCACTCCAGCTCCAGGGCGAAGGTGACCTGAACACCGCTACGCTTTCGGCCACGCTGGAGGGACACTATCCCAATGTGGGCGACTTCAAATCCAGCCTGCGCGTGCAGCGATTGAGCAACAACACCCTCCAGCTCGATCAACTTCAACTGCGCACTCCCGACGGCAACACTTTTATCGACAGCCAGGGAACCTGGACACCGGGTGATGACGGTGGCGAGTTCAAACTGGCGCTGGACTGGCAGAACCTGCGCTGGCCACTACAGGCCGAAACGCCCGTTCTGTTCAACAGCGCCAGCGGTGGTGGTTCGGTCGAAGGCACGATGCACAGCTACCAGATAAGCCTGAAGAGTGACAGCCCGTGGCCCGAGCTTTTGCCCTCCAGCTGGACGGCGCAGGCAGAAGGCAATCTCGACGGTCTGACCCTCCAGTCGCTGCGCGTGACCGCACTGGAAGGTGAAGCGGTCGCCACCGGCCGACTCAACTGGTCAACGGCGCTGAACTGGCAGCTTGAGGTCAGCGCCGAGGACATCAACCCCGCCAGCCTCCTGCCGAAATGGCCAGGGCAGCTGAATGCAAAGCTCAACAGCAGCGGACGAATCGATCAGGGCGAGCTGAGTGCCGAGGCCGAAATCAACCGGCTCAGCGGCACCCTGCGTGGCTATCCGGTCTCACTCCAGAGCTGGCTGAAATGGCGCGACAACGGCCTCGACCTGACCCGGCTCGAAGCCCGTTCGGGTGAAGCACAGATCAGCGTGCAGGGTCGGGTGGCGGAAACGTTGAAACTGGACTGGTCCATCGCTGCCGACAACCTGGCCGAGCTTTATCCTCAGACTCAGGGGCAACTGCATGCCACAGGCCGACTGACCGGGCCAGCCGCGACGCCCACAATTCAGGCCACGTTCAAGGGTCAGGCGCTGGCACTGCCGGGTTACCGTATCGATGCGCTTGACGGCGAGCTGAGTGTGGATCTGTTCCAGTGGCAGCAACTCGAAATCAACCTTAGTGCGCAGGCGCTGGAAATGAACGGTTATACCCTGCAATCGCTGAAGGTGACCAGCGCAGGGCAACGCATCGAACTGGAGGCCATCGGCGATGAGCTCACGGCCCAACTGAAACTCCATAGCCGCCCTGGCGAACAGGGCTGGCAAGGTCGCCTGGAACAGGTTGATATTCGCAGTCAAGCATTCGATCACTGGCAGCTCAGGGCACCGGCCGGTCTCAAGGTTTCCGAAACGGCCATTCAGCACGATCCCATCTGCCTGCAAAGCAGCGACGGTGAGGTCTGCCTGACACTGCACCGGCAGGATGATCTCTGGCAGGCGAAGCTGAATGCCGAACAGATACCCTTGCAGCTGCTCGGGCCGTGGCTGCCGGGTGATCTGATTCTGGATGGTAAATTCAATGCCTCCGCCGAGCTGAATTTACAGGCCCCCGATCAGCTACTGGGTGAAGTCAAAATCGAACTGTTGCCGGGCACGGTCAGCTACCCTCTGCTGGAAGGCGAACGCGAGCGCTGGGAATATCATGGTGCGACAGTGGCGTTCTCTATGCAGGAGTCGGGCATCAGTGCCGGCGCTGAGATGAGTACGAGCAAGGGCGACCGCCTGCACTTCAAGGCCGAGCTGCCACAGGCGCAGTTGCTCAAGCTCGACCCGGCACACCAACCGCTGAGTGCCGAAGCCCGGCTGGCAGTGCAGGATCTGAAATTTATCGAAGCCCTGCTGCTGGATGTGCAGAATCTGGAAGGCGAGATTACCGTTAATCTTAGCGCTGACGGCACACTGGCCCGGCCCCGACTGAGTGGTGAGGTGCACCTGCTTGATGCTTCTTTGCGTATACCCCGCCTCGGCCTGAACATTACCGAAGTCAGCCTGAATGGCGAGAGTCAGACCTTTAACAAGTTCGGCTTCAGTCTTGAGGCGCAGTCCGGCGGCGGCCGCCTGGCCATTACCGGCCAGACCCTTCTGGACAGCACCGCCGGCTGGCCGACAGAGATCAACATCAAGGGCGACGAATTTGAAGTCTCGCGCATTCCTGAAGCGCGCATACTAACCACCCCCGACCTGCAAATTAATACAAAAAATCGCAGCATTGAGGTGCGCGGCGATGTTTATATCCCCTACGCCAGACTACAACCCAAAGACATCACCACCGCAACACGGGTTTCAGAAGATGCGGTGATCATCGGACGTGAACAGATAAGGCAAGAAAAATGGCTGATTGATACCCGGGTTCGACTGACGCTGGGTGAGCGCGTGCATTTTTACGGCTATGGTTTTGAAGGCCGACTGGGGGGAAGCCTGCTGCTGGAAGATCAGCCCGGACAGCTCACCAAAGCCACCGGCGAAATCACCGTCGAAGAGGGACGCTATCGCGCCTACGGGCAGCGTCTTGAAATTGAACACGGTCGACTGGTCTTTACCGGTGGTTCACTGACCAACCCAGGGCTGGATCTGCGCGCCGTGCGTCACGTCGATGCAGTAACCGCCGGCATCAAAGTCAGAGGCAGCCTCAGACAACCCCAGCTGGAACTGTTTTCCACCCCGGCCATGGGCCAGACCGACGCACTTTCCTACCTCCTGCTTGGTGGCCCCATCGATAGTGCCTCGGGTGAGCAAGGTGCTATGATGGCCCAGGCCGCGCTGGCTCTTAGTCTCAGCGGTGGCGACCAGCTGGCTCGAAGCCTGGGCGACCGTTTCGGCCTGGATGAGATGCGCGTTGAAAGCAGCGCCTCCGGCGATCAGGCCTCACTGGTAGTAGGCCGTTATCTATCACCGCGACTGTATATCAGCTATGGCGTGGGCCTGGTCGAATCGTTCAACACCCTGATGCTGCGTTACAGAATTTCCAGCAAATGGCACATCAAGGTTGAAAGCGGCGAATACCATGGCGCGGATATTATGTATACCATTGAGCGTTAGGTTGTGGGTGTTACACATTGAATATCTATGATACAGGGTCGCCGGTTTCTGTAAAAAAACACGGCTGAACTTCAGCGGCGAAAAATCAAGAACTTCCCGCCGCGCGCAAGCTTTATTATAAATCGTAATATTTCTTGATCACCTGCCAGGCTTCAACGGCAGTATCCACATACCTGAAAAGCCCCAGATGCTTTTCATCGATGGTGCCCTCTTCCACCATGGCATCAAAATCAATGATGCGCCGCCAGTAGGCACTGCCTAACAGCAAAATCGGCACCGGTTTGATTTTGCGCGTCTGGATCAGGGTAAGGGTTTCAAACAACTCATCCATGGTGCCGAAACCACCGGGACATGCAACCAGCGCACGCGCGCGCTTAAGAAAATGCATTTTACGAATAGCAAAATAGTGAAACTGAAAACACAACTCCGGCGTGATGTACTCATTGGGGCGCTGCTCAAACGGCAGCACAATATTTAGCCCGATACTTTTCCCGCCCGCCTCCATGGCCCCCCGATTGGCCGCTTCCATAATGCCCGGCCCACCCCCGGTAATCACCACCATCTCGCAACGCCCCTGAGACAAAGTCGCATCAGTAATTATGGCAGCCAGCCGGCGCGCCTCATCATAATAACGGCTATTCGCTACAACACGTTTTGCAATCGCTGCTCGCTTTTGCAGCTTTTTATCATCGGGTTTATTGCCGGCCAGGTGCTGTGCTTTTTTCAATTTCTTTTCGGCCGTGGGCCGGTCAGGAATACGTGCACTGCCAAAAATAACAATAGTCGATTCAATACCCTCTTCACTCTGAATAAGATCGGGCTTGAGCAATTCCAGCTGCAACCGCACCGGTCGCAACTCATCACGCAACAGAAACTCCTGATCGGCGTAAGCCAGTGAATAGGTTGGTGAACGCGTCTGCGGAGTATCCGCCTTTAAGTAGGCCACAGACGCGTCTTGTGCCGCCGTCGGGAATGGATTTTCTTCGATATCAATCAAGTCTTCTTTATCAGTCATAACAACCTCATCGCTAGCTAACCCTATAGATTCTTATAATATTAGCAGCATGGTCTACAGTTGGCTTGTTATAGTCAAGCATCAGGTAAGCAGTTGTTGAATATTAGGTGGACGGGTGTGAGGATACAGTGATTACGTATTTACTAACAAAACGCATGTGAGAAATCCTGATTTTATCTCTCAGCATTAGAAAATAATATTTCTCCTTCCCACGCACCCCTGATGGAGAGGGGGCTATATCGATCGACGGTTTCCTGTATTTTTACCGCGCTTCCGCTGACTATGTTTTACTGGCATTCTTT
>JAVVEE010000053.1:15975-17944 GCA_032251315.1 Gammaproteobacteria bacterium | reverse complement strand
CCCTGGGCTTCATGTTCGGCGGCCCGCTCGGGGCGATGCTGGGCGCAGTTCTGGGCGGTAATTTCGATCGCGGCCTGGGGCAGAGCGGTGAATTTGAGTCGGGAGCGCAGGAGCGCGTGCAGGCCGCTTTTTTCTCAGCGACCTTCTCCGTGATGGGCCATATTGCCAAGGCCGATGGCAACGTTACACCGGACGAAATTGCCTCTGCCCGTAATATCATGAATCAGATGCAGCTTAATAGCGACCAGCTGACGGCGGCAAAAAAACTCTTTGAAGAAGGCAAAAAACCGGAATTTCCTCTCGACGCCATTATTGTTCAATTTAGAAAAGAGTGTCACCGCCGACGCAATCTGATTCAGATGTTTCTGGAAATTCAGATTGCCATGGCCATGGCAGACGGCACGCTGCATGCAGAGGAAAAAAAGCTGATACACCATATTGGCCAGCTTCTGGGTTTCGCCCCCGCGCAGATAGACCACCTGTTCCGTTTTGCAGCCGGGGCGGCGCATTCACAGCAACATAAAGCACCTTCTCTGGACGATGCCTATGCTATCCTTGGCGTCAAGTCATCAGATTCTGATGCCGAGATAAAGAAGGCATACCGGCGTTTAATGAGTCAACACCATCCTGACAAACTGGTCGCCAAAGGTTTGCCTGAAGAGATGGTCAAAGTCGCCACTGAAAAAACCCAGGAAATACATAAAGCTTACGACCTTATAAAATCCAAACGAAATTAGGCAGGTACTGTATGTTAATTGAAGCCCCCCTCAACATAAGCGTTATTGATACTGACACCGGCGGACGTGAACTGCATCTGAAATTCACGCCTGAATTTAAAGCCCTTAAGCAAGACCAGCAGCGCGACTCATTTCATGAATTTATTCATTATCTAAAAACGGAAATTGACGTGCTGGAAGAGTCAGACCCCAACCGCCACGGCATGTTAACCATCCAGCAGATTGCTGAACAGTTACTGACACACATCGAAGCCAATGAAATCCCGCTGGAAGATGCGATCGTGGTCAACATTCAGCCCGATACGACTTTTGGCAATATCTTGAATCAGTCTTGATGCTGAAGATTTTTTTTCGGCAAACAAAAACACACCACTAACCATCCAGATTAGTTACGCGTCGAGCCGCTTAATTCCCAGGCGTATGCGCAATCCAGTTCGGAGAGCACGGCAATAATTCCGGTCTCGCCGTCTTCCAGCATGGTTCTCACTGGTGTGCGTTTTTGAAAACGACGGTGTGGCATATTCATCCAGCGTGCGCCCATTTTTAAATTTCGGGGATAGGAGGTGCGTAGCGCATCCACAATCCCAAGCAAGCAGGCCATGCGCGCATTTGTCGACTCGACATCGGGAAAAGGCATGTCATCACGAAACTTCTGCAAATGCCGGGTGCGCTGACCTTCGGGCAAGTCCAGCACGGCAATAATCTGCTCCCCGGTTAAACCCCATTCATCGACGGCGTCCATTATCTTGAGCGTTGCCGCCATACGTTGTGATTCTGTTAATGCTTTCATGTGTACACCTGAACTGATTTCTCGTGGCAAAATATTGTATCATTAAATTTTAGCATGAGTCTAAATTAGGAGACGAGATGGCGATAAGACCTGTATTACGTATGGGAAATCCCCTGTTGCTGCAACGCGCTGAAGAGGTCACTGAATTTAATACCCCTGAACTACTCGGGTTAATTGAAGACATGCGCGACACCATGCAGGCCGAAGACGGTGCCGGTCTTGCAGCACCACAGATTGGCGTGAGCCTGCGTCTGGTTATATTCGGCGTGGATCAAAACCCGCGCTACCCGAAAGCTCCTGCCGTGCCCGAAACTATATTGATTAACCCGGTGATTACAACGCTGGAAGAAACCATGGCAGATGCCTGGGAAGGCTGCCTGAGCCTGCCCGGTCTGCGCGGCCTGGTGCCGCGTTACCAGCACATCAAATATTCAGGCTTCAA
>JAVVEE010000053.1:0-15877 GCA_032251315.1 Gammaproteobacteria bacterium | reverse complement strand
CATGGGAAGGCTGCCTGAGCCTGCCCGGTCTGCGCGGCCTGGTGCCGCGTTACCAGCACATCAAATATTCAGGCTTCAATGCACTCGGCCAGCCAATCGAAATTGAAGCTTCTGATTTTCATGCCCGCGTTGTCCAGCATGAATGCGATCACCTCGATGGCATTTTATACCCACAGCGCATCAAAGACCTCAGACAGTTCGCCTATACTGAAGAGTTGTTACAACTGTAGGGAGTTAAACATTTTAAAAACGTTTACCGCAGAGGCGCTGAAAAAGTTTTTTCTTTAATTCAACTCAAAAAGCTAACAGTACTCAACCGTGCTGCCCAGTAGTTCACGGAATTCCGCAAAGTCAGTCGGCTTACCAATGTAGTAACCCTGCATCGTTTCTGTGCCGCGAGCGCGCAGAAATTCATATTGCTCTTTGGTTTCTACACCCTCGGCGATCAGGCTCAGTCCCAGGCTGTGCGCCATTGCAATTATCGCTTCACATAATGCGGTGTCATCCGTGTCTTTGCCGATATCACGGACAAATGACTGATCGATTTTCAGCACATCGAAGGGAAAGCGTTTTAAATAACTCAACGATGAATAACCTGTACCAAAATCATCAATCGACAACCTGACTTCCATCTCCTTGAGACTGTTAAGCATCAATATGATTTCAGGAACATCCTTCATCAACAAACGCTCGGTAATTTCCAGCTCAAGGCAGTCACCGGCTATCCCATGTTTAATTAACATAGCGGCAACTAAATTAGAAAATTCTTTATCTCTGATCTGTCGACTGGATAGATTAATTGCAAAATAAAAATCAGTACCATAACCCTCATCTTGCAATTGCTTGATATCACGACAGGCGGTATCCAGAACCCACTCGCCAATACCGACAATAAGTCCGCTTTCCTCGGCAAAAGGAATAAATATTTCAGGCGAAACCTTGCCCAGCTCCTCGTCATTCCATCGTATCAAAGCTTCGGCACCCACTATTTTTCTGGAATCTGCCGCCATCAATGGCTGGTATTTCAGACTGAATTTTTTATTCTCAAGAGCGTAACGTAAACGGGTTTCAATCTCCACGCGCTTGAAAACCGTGTCACTCATTTCCGGCGAGAACATTTCAAACGTGTTTCTACCCTTACTCTTGCTCCGAAACATGGCCGTATCTGCATTGCGAAGTAAAATATGCGGATCAATACCGTCTCTGGGATACAGTGCCACGCCGACACTCACCGTCACTGAAAACTCCATGTTATCGATAATGCAGGGCTGCGAAACACGCTCGAGAATTTCTCTGGTTTTCTGCTGAATGAATACCTCGTATTCAGGTTCGCTATCCTTGCCGCCGTCACCAATCTCTGCCAGCAAAACCAGTAATCATCACCAGCACCGGGCTATGCTCTATCGCCTGCGATAATTTCCTCAGATCATCAGCGGTTAATTTATGCTGCTCAATTTCACTTTCGAGATTAACCACCACCTCATTAATATTCAGCGTCATGCTATTAAATGCTTTCGCCAGGCCGCCGATTTCATCATCCGCTTCTACGTTAGCAATCACCTTAAAATTGCCCTTGCCGATCTTCTGCACCACTTCGGTTAAGCGGCGGACAGGCCCCAGCAGGAACTGCATAACCCCCAGCATGATTAAAACCACAACCATTGCTATTGAAGCCGCCAGCATCAGGGAGCTGCTCAACTGTTCGTCTATCGGCTGCAGGAACACATCCTGCGGCTGGGCAAATATTAATGACCATGGAGCACTTTCCAGCTTCACCACTGAAGCTAAAAACGGCATTGTGCCCAAACCATAAAAGTTGGCTTCGAGCAGATTTGCGCTACCTGCAGAAGAACGCACCCCTTCAAGCCAGGCCGCATTTTCGGCATCGTCGTTTGATATTACCGAGGGTATCCTTTTCTGCCGATGCAAGGTTTCGACCTTGTCATCGCTGAGCTTTGCCGCCAGCGTATATTGCAGATCATTTCGACGCCCGTGAACCAGTCTTAACTGGTTCTCATCCAGCAACATCGCAAACGAACCCTGGCCGGCCAGACCTCGCGCACTCATTATAATGCTCTCCAGAACTTCCGCTTTATGGCTGGCGCGCAACACACCTGTAATCTCGCCTTTTGCATCTATAATCGGGCTGCTAAAATAGATCAGTGCTTCATCATTATCATCAAAAACAACAGATGAATGATAAGGCTTCTTTGTATTAATGGCTTCCAGGAAATAGGGCGCGGTACTTTCGTCCATGCCAATATTATTTTTGCGGGTATCCGCCACATTAATACCATTAATATTAAGTATCGCGTAAGAGGTGATCAAACTGTTTTGCTTTGATTGCAGGACCTGTAATAATTCCGGCCTGTTATGCAACGACTCACTTTTAATTTTTGCCACGGCAGCGACGATGGAAGGCAAGCTAGGTTCGGCTTTGATTGAGCTGATATGTACACGGTTAAAATCATCCAGCCGATTTGCATAGACCCGACTGGCCGAGGTCAGCGACTGTTGCGCGCTTTTACTCAGTGTTTCCTGCATAATGCGCCCATAAAGTAGAGCGAGTACAGCCAGTGAACTCATCACTATCATCAGGAAGGCGGTGAGCAATTTAGCTCGAAGGGTATACTGCCTGGCGATAAATATGCCGACGGCCAGCATTAAAACGCCAACCACTACCAGGATGACTGAAAGTTCTACTAACATTATTATTTGTTCCCAATTTCCCTGCTGCACAATACTAGCAGCTGACGTGTGCAGCGACCATATTTTCGCATTTAAACGTATATTATGAATGACAAAACAATATCCGCTTTTGGCACCTGGATCTCGCCCATAACCAGCAACTTGATCACTGCCGACAGCGTCTCGCTTGATGAACTTAAGTTACATGACACGGGCACTTACTGGCTTGAGCGGCGACCTGATGAACAGGGCCGGTGCGTTATCGTAAAACACGCTGGCGGCAAAAACCTTGACCTGATTGGCAAACCTTACAGTGCACGCTCACGAGTCCATGAATATGGAGGCGGCGTTTATTGTATCGCTGAAAACGGCGTCTATTTTGTCAATGACAGCGATCAGAATATCTATTTCTGCGCCCCTGACGCTGCACCGGTCGCCATCACCCGCAGCAGTGATTGCAGTTATGCCGATCTGCAATTCGATGAGCAGCGCCGGAAACTGATCTGTGTGCAGCAGCAGGATCTTGCCGAAGGTGGCGAGCCTGAAAACAGCCTGATTTCGATTGATTTACAGACTCATGTTGTTTCCTGCCTGCATTCAGGCCATGATTTTTACGCCAGCCCGCGACTGAGCCATGACCGCGAACAATTGAGCTGGCTGTGCTGGGATCACCCCGACATGCCCTGGGACAGAACCACGCTCTGGCTGGCCGGCATTAATGACGACCATCAGCTTGCAGACATCAAAACCATTCAGCATCCCGAATCAGACAGTGTCTCCTACTGTCAGCCCCAGTGGTCACCGGACAATCGGCTGTATTTCATCTCCGATCTCTCCGGCTGGTGGAACCTGTATCGCTATCAGGCCGGCTCGATTCAGGCCATCAGCCACGAACAGCAGGAATTCGGCCGACCTCAGTGGGTGTTTGCCCAGTCCAGCTACGCCTTCTGCCGGAATGACCTGATTCTCTGCGCCCCCATTGATCACGGGGTTGCCTCCCTGACTTTGCTCAATACCCGCGACGGCGCTCTCACTGCCGTCGACACCGACTGGAACAGCTTCGGTTCCATCCAGGCCAGCGGCGAGCATCTCAGCTTTATCGCCGCCTCCGCCAGCAGTTTTCCTGCCGTCATCAGCTACCGGTCCGGGCAGCACCAGAGCCTGCGTCTCGCCTGCGAAACCCGGCTTGATTCCGGTTATTTATCCTATGGAGAAAACCTCCGCTTCCGCACTCGTCACCATGATGACGCCTTTGCCATTTACTACGCCCCCGCCAACAAGGATTTTTCGTCACCCCCTGATGAAAAACCACCCCTGATTGTGCTAAGCCACGGCGGCCCCACCGCCATGGCCGAAGCCTCACTGGATCTGCGCAAGCAATACTGGACCTCGCGCGGGTTTGCCCTGCTCGATGTGAACTACAGCGGCAGTACCGGTTTTGGACGCCGCTATCGGGAGAGGCTCAACGGCAACTGGGGAGTGCGTGATGCACAGGACTGCTGCGACGGTGCGCAGCATCTGGTCGAAATGGGGCTGGCCGATCCCGACCGGCTGATTATCAAGGGCGGCAGCGCGGGCGGCTATACGGTTTTGTGCGCCCTCACCTTCCACCATACCTTTGCTGCCGGTGCCAGCTACTACGGCATCGGCGACCTGGAATCGCTCACCGACGACACCCACAAATTTGAATCGCGCTACTTGGATCGGCTGGTCGGCCCCTATCCGCAAGACAGGCAGCTCTACCAGCAGCGCTCCCCCATCAATCATGTCGAACAACTGAGCTGCCCGGTGATCTTCTTTCAGGGCACTGAAGATAAAGTGGTGCCCAAAGCACAGGCCGAAAAAATGTTCACCGCCCTCAAAGACAAAAATATCCCAGTCGCCTACCTCGCCTTCGAAGGCGAACAGCATGGCTTCAGAAAAGCCGAAACCATCCAGCAGGCACTGGATGCCGAATATACCTTTTACACGAAAATCTTTGCCATGCCGGTTGTAACCGGTTTCCCGCTAAAAATCGAAAACCTGAACCAGTAACCACTTAAGACATATAAAAAACTTTTCACCGCAGAGGCGCGGAGGCGCAAAGAAAAAAATATTTTAGGCTTGCCCGTAAAGCATAAATTATGTTAATCATGTGCTCGATTCTGCACATGAGATCGTTAGCTTTATAGCTATTAAGTTTTTCTCTGCGTCTCCGCGCCTCTGCGGTAAAAAGCTCTAATATTCAGACCCCGCCGATATCATGGTGACTTCCAGTTCGCCGTCATCCTGTTTCACGATTTCACCATAATGGGTTTCGAATTTGCCTTTGCGGCGGTCATCGAAATACAGTTTCAGGCTTTCAACCACCATCGGAAAAGCCAGCTCCTGCCAGGGAATATCTTCTTCACTCACCAGCGCCACTTCCAGCGTCTCCTCGCCGACGCTGGCCTGCCCCTGATGCAGTTCGCCACGGTAGATGGTGTAAATCTGATTGACGTGGGGGATGCTGAACATGCTGAACAATTTCAGATCGCGCATCTCGGCATTGGCCTCTTCCATCGCCTCGCGTGCGGCGCCTTCCCGGTTGGTTTCGTAATTTTCCATAAACCCCGCAGGCAGGGTCCACAGGCCTTTTCGCGGTTCGATGGAGCGACGGCAGAGCAGGATATCGCCTTGCCACTCGGGAATACAGCCGGTCACAATATTCGGGTTCTGGTAATGAATAACGCCACAGCTGATACACACATACCGGTTGCGGTTATCGCCCTGAGGCATAACCCAGTTCACTTTTTCGCCACAGGCGCTACAAAATTTCATTATATTTTCTTTCATGGTTGATGACTCAGGCTGGAATATCAGGGATCAGGCTGTCGGCCAGCCTGACCAGCTGATCTTTCAGCTGTAATTTACGTTTTTTCAGTCGCTTGATGTAAAGCTCCTCATAACCGAGGTCACGAGCCAGCTGCTCGATTAACATGTTCAGATCGTGATGCTCCAGCTCGAACTCAATCATCGCTGTCTTGATCTGTCTGATTTCTTCGTCGGATAGGCTATTTAACATGACTCGCTCCAATTATTTTATCAAGTTATCACAAAGCCCGTGGAACGGTAAATAAGGTTTGCCCTAAATAGCTAGCTGCGTTACAATTTCATACATGTCGAACTATAGAACCATCGACCTTGATCGCCACGCCGGCATTTTCAAGGCACTTTCAAGCCCGCACCGGCTGCATATTTTCACTATGCTGGCCGGCTGCTGCGAGCCGGGCACGCGCTGCTCGACCGATGAGGCGATGAATTATTGTGTAGGTGATCTCAGCAGCCGGCTGAACATCGCTGCATCCACCCTGTCACACCACCTCAAGGAGCTGCACCGTGCCGGGCTGATTGAGATGCAGCGCCAGGGCAAACAGATCTTTTGTTCGATTAATCCTTCCACGCTGGCCGAGGTGAGCGCTTTGTTCGCCAGCGCCAGTCAAACCCCAACTTATAACACTGAGGACCCCCATGGATCATAAAAACGCCGATGATATTCGCCAGAATGTACGTGCCAGCTACTCGCAGGTGGCCGAGGCTAACAACAGCGGAGACTGCTGCGGCGAAACGTCCAGCTGCTGCGGCGTCTCTTCCGACGACGCCATCAACACCCTGGTTTCCACCCGACTGGGCTACAGCGCAGACGACCTCGCCGCCGTGCCCAAGGGCGCCGACATGGGCCTCGGCTGCGGCAATCCGCGCGCTATCGCCAGCATTAAAGCCGGTGAAACCATTCTTGATCTGGGCAGTGGCGGCGGCTTTGACTGCTTTCTGGCCGCCGCTGAAACCGGCGAGCAGGGCCACGTGATCGGCGTCGATATGACCCCTGCCATGATCAGCAAGGCCCGGGATAATGCCAGCCGCGGCCAGTATCATCAGGTCGAGTTCCGCCTGGGTGAAATCGAGAATCTGCCGGTGGCGGATGCGAGCGTGGACGTGATAATTTCCAACTGCGTGATTAACCTCTCGCCGAACAAGGCGCGGGTGTTTGCCGAGACTTTCCGCGTGCTCAAAAGCGGTGGCCGCCTGGCGATTTCTGACGTGGTCGCCGGCACCGAGCTGCCCGATGAAATTCGTGATGACCTGCAACTCTATTCCGGCTGCATGGCCGGTGCGTCGCTGATTTCGGAACTGGAAACCATCCTTGCGGACTGCGGCTTCAGCGAAATAAAAATCTCGCCCCAGGATGAATCACGGGAATTCATCAAGGACTGGGCGCCGGGTCGCGGGGTGGAGGATTATGTCTTATCTGCCAGCATCGAGGCGATTAAACCGGACGGTTGCTAGTCATAGCGAGTCTGGGGTTATCAAACGCTCCCCGGAAAGACGCTTTTTTTCCGCAAAAGGCAGACTAAAAATATTCGCGGCATTTCGGTGCTGCGTTTATTCACAAACTCCGGTGAGCGCTTCAACCACGCACACAGGCATTTCCACTACTTTGGTTTAGCTCCAGATTTTCTGTAGGTGAGCAGCCGCCGAAGCTGATACTATACATAGAGTTAGAGCAAGTACTTTAAGAATAAAAAGAATAATCAGATGCTACTCATTGACTATTAGTGTTTTGCCATCTAAGAATTACTTATAAAAGCGTGGATTTAGTGCGCGCGGCTGGCGAGCAGTTAAATATTAGGAATATCTAATATTTAGCCAGGGCGGAATGTGTACATGCAAACAACTCGTGCACAATAATTGACCGACACAGGCACGACTTTAGAACATTAGCAATGGGGTGAATAGATAAATGTTGGGAGAGCAATTGCAACAACAGGTCGGTCTATATTTCACCTCGGACGGGATTGCAGTGGCCGCAATTGACGGCTCTGGTGAGGCGCCGCCAACATTAAAATTGTGTGCATTCATTGCTGCCTCAGAACCCGGCGAACAGCTACAGCAGCTGAAGCGATACGTCAAACAAAATAACCTGAAGAATCGACCCTGCGTAGCTGTACTCGAAGACTCGCAATACAGTCTTTTCCAAATCCCGGCCCCGCCCGTTAAAGATGATGAATTAAAATCAGCGCTCCACTGGAGCATCAAGGATCTGGTTGATTATCCAACCGATGCAGCCGTTATTGACGCATTTCGCGTGCCCACGCAAGAACGCCGCGAAGAGAAAATGTATGTGGTGGTCACTCCCCGGGATGAAATTCAGAAGACGGTCGATTTTGTACGCAAAACAGGGCTGAGACTAGATACAATCGATATCGAAGAACTCAGTCTGGGCAATCTCATTGAACAAGTGGAGAGCTTGACCCGCGGCGTCGCCGTGATGCACTTTGGCCAGAACCACGGAGCAATAAGCCTGTATAGTGATTCTGCATTGTATCTAACCCGCAAAATTGATACCGGGTTATTTCGTTTTGAAACAATGCCATCTCCGGACGCGGAGGAACAGATATATGAATCTATTATCCTGGAATTACAGCGTTCACTGGATTTTTACGAAAGTGAATTCTCCAGACCGCCCATCAGCAAACTTATCATCGCCCCACGCCACCCCATACTTCAGGGCTTTAGTGATTATGTCAGTAACCATTCCGACCTGACCGTTGAGATCATGAAACTTGGCCAGATCTATACAGATTCGACCGCGCTAGATGACGAAAACCAGGCAAGATGTCTGCTGGCGATAGCGGCTGCCTCGAGAAAAATCAGGGCGACCGAATAATGCAACAGATCAACCTTTATCAGAAAGAATTCCATGTCAGTTACAACTGGCGAAGAATAGGCGTTGCGAGCACGTTGGCCATACTACTGCTGGTGCTTGCCGGGATTAATATAAATCAAATCTATACTACGGATCGACTACACGCAGAACTGGACAATACAAATAACACCATAAAGAGTCTCGAGCAAAGTTATTCCGCTCTTGCGAAAAATGCGAGACCTAAAGCCAGAGATTTAAATCTGCTGGCTGAGCTGGAGCGCATAAAACAAAGTAATGGTGAAAAACTGAGGGCATTGAACTACCTTAGCGGAAATGATGCCGGCAACATGACGGGGTTTTCATACCTGTTGCAGGGACTGGGAAGAAAGCGCGACATCATCAATGACCTCTGGCTAAAGAAAATCAAGTTTAGTCACGGCGGTTATGATTTGCATCTTAGCGGCAGCAGCTATCAGGCAGATCTGTTGCCAAAATTTATTCAGGCATTAGGCGATGAAGAAATTTATAAAGACCGCGAATTCAGAGAGCTTAAAATATCACGCTCAGATGGAAATAAAAAGACAATGGATTTTGTCCTTGATACCAGGCATCAGACTGATAGTTATGACGCAGCAGTAAAAGACGCATCTGCGGCCTTGTTTATGGCACGGCTCAAACAGCTAGCCGGCGAAAAAGAGACGGTCAGATAGTATGCAGACATTAATTATAAAAGCTGAAAAATATATTGATACGCTATCAAAGCGCGATCAAATTGCGCTGGCCATTATCTTTATTGTTGCAGTGACCCTGCTATGGCTCACTCTGGCATATACACCGTTAAGCCATAACGAGAAAGCAGTAGCACACGATATCGGACAAAGAAACAGCGCGCTTGCGGCAACTCAGGCAAAAATGCAGGCCCTGCAAAAAAGCCTGACCGAAGACCCGGATCGTGACAACAAAGAGCTGCTTACAGCATACATCATGGAAAACAAGCGGCTGGATCATGCACTGGCCAAAACATCTACTCAGATTATAAATCCTCAGGAAATGGCCAACCTGCTGGAGCAGATCTTGAAGAGCCAACCTGAACTTAAATTTATCAGTCTGGAAAATAAACCGGCAACAGCGGAATTTATTGAATCCCGCAATGCAGATACAAAGGCCGCGAATAATGTAGGCACCATATACCGGCATAGCATGGTACTGAAAATGGAAGGCAGTTATCACAATGCCATGCTCTATCTGGAAAAACTCGAACAATTACCGTGGAACTTTTTCTGGCAGGAAGTCGAGATAGAAACTCAAAAATATCCGAACGCGCAGATAACGCTTGAAGTCTATACACTTGGATTCAGAAAAGGCCTCATTGGTGTTTAAGCCTGTTAAAAAATTAGCGTTGCTGGTTTGCACATATGCGCTTGCCTGTGCGGCAAATGCTTACGCCGTGGATATGGGTGATCCCTTGCGTCCGCCGGAATACCGATCAAAGGGGAATGTTACTAGCGCTGTTGCAATAGCGAAACCTCAATGGCATGTTAACGAGATACTTTTTTCAGGCACGCGCCGCGTAGCTGTAATCAATGATAGGGTGCTGGCTATAGGTGATCACACAAATGGTGCCAAAGTTTTCGATATTAAGCCCGGGCATGTGGTTCTTGAATACCAAAACAGCTTTATTAATGCCTACTTGAAATCAGTATCGGTAAAAAAACGAAGAATAATAAATTAACTGTCGATAGAAAAATAATTTATGAAAAATAAGCCAAAAATTCTTAGTTTAGTGAGCATTATTTCACTGCTCATAACTTCATGTGCATCAGCGCCTGAAAATAACAGTAAGCCCGCTGCCCCGGACTTGTCCGTGCTTGACAACATACAGGGTACACTGGACAACACAGGCTGGGCCGGCGGCACACCGCCAAACCATCAGCTGCCAACCAGTGTTACGGATGCGTTATTGCCAACGTCAACAACCAATCTTCCTGCAGGAGCCATAGAAAAGATTGAACCCCGATTTGACGTTTCAGTGAATCGCGCCAATGCCAGATCGTTCTTTATCAGCCTGGTCAATGGTACGCCATATAACATAGTCGTCCACCCTGAAGTGACGGGGAAAATCACGCTTAACTTGCAAGATGTGACCATTCCGGAAGTCATGGAAATAGCGTACAACACCTATGGTTATGAATATGAAAAAATCAGCAACGGCTTTATCGTTCACCCGAACAAGATTCAGACAAAAATATTTAAAATAAATTATTTGAATATAACCCGGGAAGGTCAGTCTGCAACCCGGGTCAGTTCCGGACAGCCCACGGAAAATAGCAATTCCAGCAGCACAGGCAGCTCAGGCTCTACGCGACAAACATCGAGTCAGTCAATCCTTGCTGCCAGCAGTATCAAGACCGAATCAAAGCTGGATTTCTGGGGAGAAATAGAGGCCGCGATCGGTGCCATCATTGGCAGCGGCGAGGGCAAAAGTGTCATCATCAGCCCGCAATCAGGACTGATCATCATACGCGGTTACCCCTCCGAGTTACGTAAAGCGCAGGATTTTTTACAGTCAGCTGAAATCATTATGCAGCGTCAGGTCATTCTCGAGGCGAAAATCATCGAGGTTGAACTCAAAGACGGCTACCAGCAGGGCATTAACTGGGCATCGCTGAGTGATAGCGGCAACACCCTGATTGGCCAGACCGGGGGCGGCACTTTATTACAGGATGGGACATCTATCATCGGTGGCAGTACCGGCAATCTTGATCCGAGTAACTATTCACAGATCGCCGGCAATGCTGTTTCAGCATTCGGCGGCATGTTTACGCTGGCAGTTAAATCGGGCAATTTCGCCGCTTTTTTCGAGTTCCTGGAAACCCAGGGCAATATGCAGGTACTGTCGAGCCCCAGAGTATCCACTATTAATAATCAGAAAGCTGTGATTAAAGTAGGTTCAGATGAGTTTTTTCTCACCGACATATCAACGACAACAACAACCGGCGTTACCACAACCACTACACCAGACATTACGCTGACCCCATTTTTCTCCGGCATATCGCTTGATGTTACACCGCAGATTGACGAAAACGGCAGCATAATATTGCATATCCATCCAACTATTAGCGATGTCGTCGATCAGACAAAAGTCTTTACCATTGCTGATCAGACACTGTCGCTGCCACTGGCATTCAGTCAGGTAAGAGAATCCGACAGTATTGTGTATGCAAAGAACGGTGAGATTGTGGTCATTGGTGGCCTGATGACCAACAAGCTGATAGAAAAAGAATCAGGCACGCCCATTCTATCTTCGATACCGATACTGGGAAATTTGTTCAAGCATGTCAGTCAGGAGGAAGTAAAGAGCGAACTGGTGATCCTGCTGAAACCGATTGTCATTGATAATGCGGATAGCTGGACCAGGGTGATTGGTGAATCTTCGAACCGCGTTAAACAGCTATACCATGAATATAAAAACTAATATAAAAACAGCGGAAGTTGGCTGAGGGCTGATGTAATGTATATACAATATTTTAACATGACCGAAACGCCCTTCGCCCTGCTGCCTGACACTAGTTTTTTTTACGAAAGTGAGAACTATAAAGCAGCGCTCAATGTTTTGCTGGTAGCCATTCGTTCGGGAGAAGGTTTTGTCAAAGTCACCGGTGAAGTCGGCACCGGTAAAACCATGCTGTGCCGGAAATTGCTGAATTGTCTGGAAACTGATAACTATATAACAGTTTTTATTCCTAACCCATTCCTGGCACCCAACCAGCTCCGTATGGCACTGGCGGATGAGTTAGGTGTTAGCTATCAAGACAGCGCCTCAGATGATATAACCAGTTATCGCTTAATGAGCGAGATTACCAAAACACTGATGGCGCATAATAATGCCGGCAAAAAGGTGATAGTCTGCCTTGACGAAGTACAGGCCATGCCAATCGAAACGCTTGAAGCTTTACGTCTGTTTTCAAACATCGAAACAGAAAAAAGCAAACTGATGCAGATTATCTTATTCGGTCAGCCTGAACTTGATGAGCGACTCAATAATAACTGTAACCGGCAGTTCAAACAAAGAATAAGTTTTTCCTACAAACTGAAGCCGATTGATCGTAAGAGCCTGACAGGTTATATCAATCACCGGTTGCGTATTGCCGGCTATAATGGCAGCGACCTGTTTACCCCCAAAGCTATCGACAAAATTTACCAGAGCAGCAAAGGCGTACCACGCCTGGTCAACACACTGTGCAATAAAGCACTCATTCTTGCTTTTGGGCAGGGCAAAAGCAATGTTGTCAGCAAGCATGTCAAACAGGCTATTAATGATTCAGATGACAATGACGATAGCAGCAGAACGTATATATACGTTGCGCTGGCGGTGAGCTGTATGACCGCGCTTGCTTTTCTGCTGTGGGCGTTACAATGAGCGTCATTAACACCATGCTTAAAGACCTTGAGCGCCGTGGCGTGGAGTGTGCTGGTTCCGATGATAAAATCCTTGGCGGCCTAAGCGCAAGCCACAACACTGCCTTTGATGAAGAGCCCTCACATAATATTTATCTGATCGGTCTGCTGGGTGTTATCACTATACTAAGCATTATTTTTGCTGCCTATTATCTTTCTCCCTATCAACTGATTGCCGTTGCCCAGCAAAAACCTGAAGCACTCTCCGACGCTATTGCACACTCTGAACCCGAACCACCAACAGACTATAAACCGCAGAGTTTAGCGCCTCAGCCTGAAGCTGAAATGGCAGAGACGACATCCGTCGCTGCCTCAGCCACAGAGAAACAGACTGTGGCGGCTAATCAGAACCCGTCGACACCATCGCTACCCCCGCCCTCTTCTACAACGCCTGCCCAGCATCCCACTAGCCGCGCACCGAAGCCGGTCGAGCCGAAAAAATCAATACCGCAAGCAGTGACTGTAAATAAGAAATCAACCAGGCCTGCACCACGCGCGGTGCAAATAGTGTCAGAAGATTCCCGTGACCAGGAAGATTTATCGGTAAAGAATTTGACTGTCGTGAGCAAACAGCAGCGTGATTACACGCCCGGGGAGAAAAGCCGTCAGGCTTACGCCACCGCCCTGACATTGTACAAGCAAGGCAGCAAGCAACAGGCAAAAGCGATGCTCACTACAGCGCTCGATTTTAGTGCGAGCAACGCAGATGCTTCGAGATTGCTAACCATAATCTACCTTGAGGGTGGTCGTGCCGATCTGGCGGCAGAGGCCATTGAAAAAGGCCTGGCCATGCACGCTGATGACCAGACTTTGTTGCGGCTGTATTTGCAGACGCTGGTTCAGCAAGGCAACTTTCAGGCCGCTGTTACAGTCATGGAGCAACGCCTTCGTTTGACCACCCCGGAAGACCTGGCGTATCTGGCAGGTTTATACCAGAAAAATAATGATCATCTGAACGCCGTTAAACTGTATGCACAGGCGCTACAACTGATACCTTCCAAAAGTATCTGGTGGATGGGGCAAGGTATATCATTCGAAGTAATAGGACAATATAAAGAAGCCCTGCAATCGTACGAAAAATCAATGAGCACAGGGCAGCTGTCGCGCCAGCTGTTTGAATATACTTTGCAGAGAATAAACGACATCAAGCAAACTAATGCGGCTTCACTATCCTGAGCTGCAGGCACCTAATCAATGGCTGACAATAATAGGAAACGCATCCGCATCGGTGATCTGTTAATAAAGCAGGGGGCCATTACTGCGCAGCAGCTCGAGACCGCTCTGACAGAGCAGCGTGCTTCTGGGCGAAAATTAGGCCGCGTCTTAATCACACTGGGCTTTGTAAACGAGAGTGAGATCCTCGACATCCTGTCGTCGCAACTCAACATTCCATACATCAACCTGTCTCACTACAAATTCAACCCTGATCTGGTTCGGCTACTACCGGAAACACTGGCACGCCGTTATCGGTGCATTGTCTTATCCAGGGAAGATGATGAGCTGGTCATTGGCATGGCTGACCCTACAGACATTTTTGCCTTCGATGCGATTGCCAAATACCTCAACACCAGCATCAAACAGGCAGTCATTAGCGAAACCAGACTTATTAAAACTTTTAATCTGGTGTATCGCCGCACAGCTGAAATTCATTCCTTTGCACAGGAACTCGGCAATGAACTCTCCGACAGCGATATCAGCCTTGATGCCATGGTGGCAGGTGAGAACATCGCCGATGCCCCGGTTGTTAAATTATTACAGTCCCTGTTTGAAGATGCTATTCAGGTTGGTTCTTCCGATATTCATATTGAACCCGATGAAAAAGTACTGCGTATCAGACAGCGTATAGACGGTGTTTTACATGAGCAGGTAATGGATCAGAAACGTATTGCCAATGCTCTGGTCATGCGTCTTAAAATAATCTCGGGGATAGACATTTCCGAAAAAAGAATGCCGCAGGATGGCCGTTTTAATATTCGCGTTAAAGGCCACAGTATTGATGTGCGGCTTTCAACCATGCCGGTGCAATATGGTGAGTCGGTAGTCATGCGTTTACTGGACCAGTCGAATGGCATACTGGAGCTTGAACAGCTGGGGATGCCGGCGGTCATGGTTAAATCTTTTCGCAGAGCTATCCACGTACCGCATGGACTGGTGCTGGTTACCGGCGCAACCGGCAGCGGTAAAACCACCACCCTTTATGCCGCTCTTAAGGAACTGAACACCGCTGATAAAAAAATCATTACCGCAGAAGATCCGGTCGAATATCGCCTGCCGCGCATCAATCAGGTTCAGGTACATACAAAGATAGGCCTGGACTTTGCACAAATATTACGAGCCGCTTTGCGCCAGGACCCGGACATTATTCTAATCGGCGAAATGCGTGACCAGGTAACAGCGGAAATTGCGATACGCGCAGCCATGACCGGCCATCTGGTGCTGTCGACCTTGCACACCAACGATGCCATGCACACCCTGGAGAGATTGTTCGATCTGGGCGTAGAAGGCTTTCTGATTGCAACAGCGCTGCGCGCAGTGGTGGCGCAGCGACTGTTAAGGCGTGTGTGCGAAAGCTGCAAGCGCAAAGTCACGCTGGATGATCATCAAATAGCGTGGCTAAAAACCATCGTCAATGGGCGCTATCAAAATGGAGAATTTTATAAAGGCATTGGCTGTGCGCATTGCAACAATACCGGTTATAACGGGCGCATCGGTATTTATGAAATGATAGAACCCGATGAAGCCATGCTCGAAGCGATTCGCAGCAGTGATGTACAGAAATTCAACAAGGCCGTTAATGAGAATAAACACCATGTACCCCTGCTGGAGAGCGGCCTGAATCTGGCCGCTAAGGGCGTGACCAGCTTGTCTGAAGTGATGAATTTCACCAGTGAATATTTTCAGGAAGAACCCGAAATTGCCGATAGCTATAGCGTCGCTGATTTATAAACTACGCTGGATGCGCGACATGAAACCACTTACTAACAAAACGCATGGAAAGAATACCCTTCAATCAAGACCGTCAGCAGCAGGGATGCTACTGCCGAGCGTACACGGATGTATTCTCAG
>JAVVEE010000052.1:0-18736 GCA_032251315.1 Gammaproteobacteria bacterium | reverse complement strand
TGCAGATGATGATGGAGCAGATGATGGAGCATCAGCAGGAACGCGAGCGCATGCGGAACCGTTGAGCCGGGTCTGTTGGGATGCAGGCGGTGTAATCGCCGCTCGTATCCCAGCTGCGCCAAGCGGGCCCTATGCCTGGGTACGGCACCCGCAGTACACCGCCTTCATCCTGATCATGTTCGGCTTTCTCCTGCAGTGGCCGACGATTCTCATGCTGCTCATGTTCCCGGTGCTGGTTTATATGTACCTGTGCCTGGCCGGACGCGAGGAGGCGGAAGTGCACAAGACGTTCGGTGAGTCGTATGCACACTATGCGGCTATCACGCCGGCGTTCTTTCCGCGGCTCCGGCAGACGAGGACGCGAACGGGATGAGACTCGGTGGCCAAACAAAAATCCCTTGGAGGTGACGTATGGACAGAGAATCTGATATTGCCCTACTGGTGCTGCGCCTTGGGCTCGGCGTGTTTCTGTTGTTGTTCGGGCTGGATAAGCTGGTGGCGACGCAGGCGGCGGCGGACATCTTTGCGCAGTACTACGACCTGAATCTGTCGAGCGCATTGGTCTACGGGGCCGGTGTGCTGGAGATCGCTGCACCCTGGCTGCTCGACGGCATCGCCTCGCCGCTGGCGGTCTGTAACGGCGTGATCTGCGGCGCGCTGTTGATCGTTTTGGCGCTGCCACGTGGGCGGATCAGGGATTCCTATGCCGGATGGGACCGTTATGCCGTCTAAGCCCTGCGTGGCCCGCAGCCAATTCATCCTAAATCCGACAACCTCCTAGTGACATTTATGATTTACAGCCTGAATGGCCATGAGCGCATACCGTTGGAGAAGGTGTTCATGCGGCATTACACGTTGGAGTTATGGGTTTAGGCATGGGTGGGTAGCGCATAATCGGTCAGCCCCGCAAACGCTGATAGGGCGATCGTTCTGTTAAATGACTAATAAATGACTAAGGAGGCTGCGATGAAACATAAAGACGATGAAAGAACCTTCAAGGATCCGGTTTGTGGCATGGAAGTCAGTCACCGATCTGGGACAGGGGCTCGGCTTCGCCGCAGCCGGCTGGTTTGGTTGTATAGCATCGCCGGGCCCGCTGATTGGCCTGGCGGTCGGTCGGCGGCTTCCGGCAACGGCGTGGTAACAGTATCGGAAGAACGCATTGTACGTTAGGTCATATGAATGAAGGAGAACATGACAATGGTACCAGACAGTGAAAAAGTGAAAGACCCGGTGTGCCAGATGTTGGTGGCGCCGGATCAGTATGCGATCAACTATCAGGGCGTGGACTTTGCCTTCTGCTCGCAGCAGTGCCAGGACCGCTTCATGGCCAACCCCCACCTATATATTGGTGTACCGGGCGAGCGGGCTCCGAAGCAGGCCGGGCAGGAAGTGCTAAAGCGCCGCAGCCTGCACCTGGAAACGCCCTTATCGAACGACGAGGCGCAGCAGGTGAGCCAACAGCTGCTCGCCATGATGGGGGTGTACGCGGTGGATATTGATGCGGCCGAGCTGACCATCACCTACGACCTCCTGCAGGCGACGGCCGAGCAGATCGAGGCGACCCTGCAGCAGGCGGGAGCCCGCCTGGGCTCGGGCTGGGGCGAGCGGCTGCGCCGTGCTTTTGTCCACTACCTGGAGGAGACCGAAGTGGCGAGCCGGGAGGTGCAACCGGGTTTTCATGGGCACGGCGGCCATCGCCATAACTGAAGCCGGCGGCATGGAGGCGATATTCCACGAGCTTGATGTCCCGCGCTCATGACGCTGCAACAAAAAACCTGGGTTGGATCACAGTATTCGCTAATATTACTAAAAAATGTGTTCCTACCCCAGTTTTTGGGGGTGGCTGCACTTTAGTTTTATTCGCCTGTTGATAGCGAACGACTTATGGGTGACCCCATTGATCTGTTAAAACTCTCAATCGCGATCATGCCTTGAACCCGCTGGTATTCTCGGCAAGCTCAGCCTGACTTCGAGGCCGCCTGCTGAACCGGCTAACAGTTCCAGCTTGCCACCGAAATGCCGGTTGATCGCAGCGACTATCGACAGACCCAGACCGCTGCCGTGACCTGAACCGCGCCGCCAGAACCGACGCAGCGCCCGCTTTGCGTCATCGCTGTTTAGCCCAGGGCCATTATCACTTACGTAATATATAACCGACTCGGTGGTGACGACCGTGCGTAAGCTAACGCTGTTTTCTGCCGGCGAGTAACGCAGCGCATTATCGAGCAAATTGCGCAGCGCAGTCACCGCCAGCGCCTGCGGCAAGGCCAGCTTGGCGCGCCGGCCATCAGTCTCGACTACGATACGCAACGGCGCATCCGGCGCAGCATCACGCATCGCCAGCCGCGCCACCGCATCGGCATCGCAGCCACCGACGTCACCCCAGGAAAACGGCCCTTCGATTTGCGATAAGGTTAAAAGTTGTGTGAGTGTGTGCTGCAAACGCGAGCTCGCTTCCTCGGCATATTCCAGGGCGATTTTTGCTTCTTTATCATCACTGATACGCGCCACCTGCAAATGGGTTTTGATCGCGGTGAGCGGGGTGCGCAATTCGTGCGCCGCATCGCTGGTGAAGCGGCGTTCACGTTGCAGTGCCAGAGTGATGCGTTCCAGCAGCTGATTCAAAGTAGCCACCAGGGGTCGCAACTCATCCGGTGTCGCGCTATTGGCAATCGGTGTCAGCGTATCTGGCGCCCGTTTCGCCAGTATCTGACGCAGGCTTTCCAGCGGCACTAAAGCACGCTTCACGCCAAACCAGAGCAGCAGCAGACTGCCGATCATAGCGATCACAAAGGGTATGGCCGCGGCAAGCACCACTTCACTTCGCAAATTACTGCGTTCAGCCAGGCGGTCGGCGGTAGTGACGCGCAGGCCCAGGCCTTCAAATGTGAAGCTGCGCCAGCGTTCGCCATTAATCTCACGTTCAGAAAAACCCGGCGCCTGCGCTATTACCGTTTCGGGTATAGCGCCGGGAGTGCGTGCCAGCACCTCGCCGCTTAGCGAACTCACCTGACAGGCGAGTTCTTCTGCGGTCACCGGCATGGTCATTTTTGATAATTCTGTTTTGACTGTCTTGCCCTCCCAGGCCTCAGGATTCTGCGCCATCAGGCCCGCTACCATTTGTGCCGACATCACCAGACGCCGATCCAGCGTACGATAAATTTCCTGGTTCAGGTCGCGTACCATCCACACCGCGACCACACTCCAGAGCAGACTGAGCGAGACGCCGATCATCAGTAACAAACGCAGGCGCAGACTCATGTCACCACCATATTAAAGCGATAGCCAACACCGCGTACTGTCTCGACCATGCCGGCTCCCAGTTTGCGGCGTAAATGATAGATGTGTACATTGATTGCGTTACTCTCTATCTCTTCGCTGAAACCATAGAGGCTATCCTTGAGCTGCTCGGCGCTGAGAATACGTCCGCGTGCATGTAACAAAGCTGTCAGCAAGGCCTGTTCGCGGCGCGCTAAAATCACGCGCTGGTCGTGTAAAGTCACTTCGCCGCTAGCGACATCGACCCGCAGTGGCCCCTGCTCGATGACATCCACGCTACGTCCACCAGCTCGGCGCAACAGAGCGTGCAGGCGCGCGATCAGTTCATCAAGATCGAAAGGCTTGAGCAGATAATCATCGGCCCCGGCACGCAAGCCGGCGATACGGTCTTCGACCGCATCACGTGCGGTCAGTACCAGCACCGGTAGTGCCACGCCAGCCGCACGCCAACGCTGCAACAGGCGCATGCCATCTTCGTCGGGTAAACCCAGGTCAAGAATCAGCACGTCACAGTGTGCCGCGGAGACTGCGGCCTCGGCCTGCGCCGCGGTTGCCACCCTGTCGGCCGTCAGTCCGTGCGCGCGCAGTCCGGCCTGAATGCCGTGCGCAATCAGGTCATCATCTTCCACCAGTAATACCCGCATAAATCACCCTGTGTTGCAAATAATATAAGCTGTCGATAACAGCATTGTTAATCTGGCCTTAATCGAGCGTTGCAAAAATGTTTTCTCTGTTTAATCTGGAGTAGCACTTGCAAGCTTTGTTCTGTTCAATTTTGAGATGTGTGCCGCGACTGGCTCGGCTTTCGCATATCCGGCCCGGCGAGCCACCTGTGGATCAAACTGTCATTCAAGGCAGGAGAGATAAAATCAGCGGGTGCTATCGCGCACCGCTTATGGTCAGACCAGCGCTATCGCTACGGTTCAAATTAAATCGTAAAAACAATTTTAATCATCACCTGTTGCCTGAGACCCGGCCACTCAATGCCCGGCTAGCTCCGGTCTCAGGTAAACCTTGAATACGCTATCTGTCAGTCTGGGGCCCTTTGCATTGTCGAGCAGCCTCCTGTTGTTGCTCAGCGCAGCGCTGGTTGCGCTGGTTGCTGCCCGTCTCGTGGCCAGGGGACAGCCAGGCATCGCCGGCACCATCAGCGATATGTTCATCGTCGGTGCCGTGGTGGCGCGCATCGTCTTTGTCGTGCTCTGGTTTGATATCTATCGCGATAACCCATGGACCATGCTGGATGTTCGCGATGGTGGTTTCAGCGCCTGGCCCGGACTGGCTGCGGCGTTACTGCTGGCGATCTGGCGCGGCTGGCATCAGATCGTACTACGCAGGCAGCTCATCATCGGACTCGGTTCCGGCATCCTGATCTGGGGCCTACTGTTTAGCGCGCTCAAGCTGCTGACAAATCCGGCACTGCCCGCAGTGCCGCTGACCACGCTGACAGGGGAGTCTGCCGAACTTACGGTGCTCGCAGTCGGCAAACCCATGGTGATCAACCTCTGGGCAAGCTGGTGTCCGCCTTGCCGACGCGAAATGCCGGTACTTGAAGTTGCGCAAAAACATGAAACCGGGGTGCAGTTTGTTTTTATCAATCAGGGCGAGCAGGCAGGCACCGCAAATCAGTTTCTACGTAGCAGCAAGCTCGATCTTGCCAATGTATTAATTGATCCCGGCGCCCATTTTGGTCACGCAGTCGGCTCTGGCGCTCTACCAACCACGCTGTTTTACGATGCCGCTGGACGCATGCAGGATTCTCATCTGGGCGAACTGTCAGCAGCAACACTCGCCAGCAAATTAAATCAAATACGCAACATCAATTCTCATGTTAAGGAGTAAATCACTATGTTTAAAAAACTGATCCTGGGTACTTCTGTCCTGGCCATCGTACTCGCTATCTTTATCGTAAACGTGCAAACGGATGACCGACCAGCGCCGATCCAGGCGCTCGAGGCCCAGGGTGTCAAAATCGCCGGCACATTCCCCACACCCGGTGGCGTCACCGGCTATGCCGGTATGCACGGGCAGCAAGCGGTGGCTATCTATGTCACCGCCGATGGTAAGCAGGCGATTGTCGGCACTATGATTGATTCGCAAGGCAATAATTTGAGTCAGGAATCGCTGAACAAATTACTCAACAAGCCGATGACCGAACAAACCTGGCGACAACTCGAGCAAAGTCACTGGATAGCTGATGGCAGTGATAGTGCTGAGCGCGTGGTCTACACGTTTACCGATCCCAACTGCCCCTATTGCAACCAGTTATGGAATGACGCTCGGCCCTGGATCACATCCGGCAAGGTACAGTTGCGCCATGTTATCGTTGCCATCCTGGCACCAAGCAGTGCCGGCAAAGCCGCTGCGCTGCTGTCCGCCAAAGACCCTCAAATCGCCCTGAGCGAGCACGAACAGGAGCATGCCTTTGGCGGCATTGAACCGCTGGATCAAATTTCAGAAACTGTTCGCCAGCAACTCGATGCCAATCAGCAGCTGATGCAGCAACTGGGGCTGTCAGCCACACCGGCCATACTCTACAAAGATGCCAGTGGCATTTTACAAAAAATGCAGGGCGCACCTTCAGCAGAGCGACTAGTGAGTATTTTCGGTCCGCGCTAGAATTTGCCGTCATTGTTTCAGGTGAAATGTACTATTGAGTTATATGGAAAGGATACCCTTTAATCAAGACGCGCTGAGAATACATCCGTGTACGCTCGTCAGCAGCATCCCTGCTGCTGACGGTCTTGATTGAAGGGTATCCTTTCCATGCGTTTTGTTAGTAAACCAGTGCTCTGTCTCAGCTTCCCACAGGGATGTGGCGTTTGCTGAAGCAGGCTAAATACGATGTTTTTTTATTTTATCAGCTTCACTTTTCCGGCTAAATACACGCCGGTATGACGGTGTGATGTATATGTTTATCCGTGCTGAAATAGCCTTACATGCGTTTTAGATAACAGTAAAAAATAAAAAACACCCCGCTAAAAATTCACCACCAACTATTTAATTTTTTTTCTTCTTCTTCGCTGCTTCAGTATTCTTAGCGTCGTCACTAAAAATAAACCGCCCCGCGAGGATGCATCCTTTCATGCCCGGATCACAGGGTCTGTTTGTTACGCGCTGACATTTGCCATCGGCTTCGTGCGGGCAACCCCAACCACCACTCATGTTCTGTACCTGTTGTGAATCTGATATCGAAAAACTGAAAAGAATTATCCATCGCCTGACCGGTGATTTCAATCAGATTTTTATATAGGCAAACAGCAGGCAAAAAAAGACCCGCTGGCGCGGGTCGAAATACTCTAGGGGAGTAGGAGTTGTTTAGTGGCTGACGCTGATGCGTCTGGGCTGTGCGACTTCCTGTTTAGGGATGATGATTTTCAGCACGCCATGATCGGAATGGGCTTCGATTTTGTCGGGGTTGGCGGTTTCCGGCAAGGTGAAGCGGCGATAGAAAGTGCCGTAATGACGCTCGACGCGGCGGAAGTTTTCTTTCTCGGTTTTTTCTTCGGTTTTGCGCTCGCCTTTAACCGTTAGCACGCCGTTCTCCATGGAGACTTCGATGTCTTCGGGGTTTACGCCGGGGATGTCGGCCAGCAGTTTGAAGCTGTTTTCATCTTCGGTAATATCAACCGCGGGTGTCCAGCTGGCGGTGGCGACATTGGCGTCGTCTTCGCTGTAGGCGCGGGTGGGCATATTGAGTTCACGGCTGAGCTGATCAAAGATGCTCCAGGGGTTGTTGCTTCTAATCATGTTCATATCATTCACCTCGTGATTGCGTATTTCGTTGTTCGTGTCATTTATTTAGGGCTGTTTTATTTGAATACAAGGTCTGAAAATAAATTTTTTTGTGTCGCCGGGTTTGATACCATCCGGTTTCTGATTTAATTAACAATGAGCCTGGCTGTGATGGAAAAACTTCTGAACTGGATTCGACCCGAGATTCGCGCACAGAATGCCTACCATGTGGCGGATGCCGGTGGCCTGACCAAACTGGATGCCATGGAGAACCCCTACACGCTGGAGGCGTTGACCGGGCACTGGCCGGAGGTGCTGGCGGGGGCGGAGATTAATCGCTATCCCGACCCTGCTGCGGCGCAGTTGCGTAGCAAGCTGTCACAGGTAATGGCAGTGCCCGAGGGGGCGGAGACGGTTCTGGGTAATGGTTCGGATGAGCTGATCCAGATGCTGGCGATGGTGGTCAGCGGCAAGGATCGCTGTATTCTGTCATTTGACCCCGGTTTTGTGATGTACCGAATGATCGCGGAGTTTGTCGGTTTGCAGTATGTCGGTGTGCCGCTGGATGCCGACTTTAATCTGGATATGGCGGCGACGCGTGCTGCCATCGAGAAACATCAGCCGGCGATTATTTTTATCGCCTACCCGAACAACCCCACGGCTAACCTGTTTGCGGATGCCGATATCGAAGAGATTCTGGATATCGCACCGGGTCTGGTGGTGGTGGATGAGGCCTATCATCCGTTTGCGCAGAGCAGTTATATGTTGCGGCTGGCGCGCTACCCGCAGCTGCTGGTGATGCGCACGGTATCCAAGATGGGGCTGGCGGGTTTGCGCCTGGGTATGCTGGCGGGGCACCCCGCGCTGATTCAGGAGGTGGATAAGGTGCGGCTGCCCTACAATATTAATGTGCTGACACAACACGCGGCGGTAGCGGCGCTGGAGCATATTGAGGCGCTGGACGAGCAGGCAGCGGTGATCAGGGCCGAGCGCGAAGAGATGATGCGGGCGCTGGCCTTGATGGCGGGCGTGGAGGCATTCCCGAGCCGGGCTAATTTCATTCTGTTCCGCTTGCTACAGCACAATGCCGCAGAGGTGTTTGCCTCGATTCGTGAGTCGGGCATTCTGATCAAGAATATGAATGCCCAGACCGGCGCGTTGAGCAACTGCCTGCGCGTGACCATCGGCATGCCGGATGAAAATGCGGCCTTTCTGGCGGCGCTGGAGAAGGCGCTGAAGTCGGACTGACTGTCTGTCTGAGCAAAGGCTCCTACGTACAGCACGCCATCATGCTATTGCTGCTGGCTCATCATGGGGCGCTGCCCCAGTACCACTTCTATACTGAAACTTTCACGCTGACGCAGTCCGGTGACTTCAAAAACGTCCCCCGGCTGACCAGTGGCGACGATGTTGAGGATATCCTGCGCGGATTCCATGTTCTGGCCGTTAATGTGGGTGATGATGTCGCCCGGCTTCAGCCCCGCCTTGTCGCCAGGGCCACGGGCATCGACATCGGTGACCAGAATGCCGGTGATGTCCTTGAGTTCCAGTTTGTCCAGAATCGCCGGCGTTAACGCCTGCCCGCCCACGCCCATCCAGCCGCGCACGACATAGCCGTGTTCGACGATCTGTTCCAGCACGGTGATGGCCAGATCGATGGGGATTGCAAAACCGATGCCGTTAAAGACGCCGGTGGTGGAGAAGATGAGCGAGTTGATGCCGATAATTTCGCCCCGGTCGTTGATCAGTGCGCCACCGGAGTTGCCGGGATTAATGGCGGCATCGGTCTGCAGGAAGTTTTCATAGGTGTTGGCGCTGACCTGGGTACGGCCGGTGGCGCTGATGATGCCCTGGGTGACGGTCTGGCCGATTTCGAAGGGATAGCCGATGGCCAGCGCAATGTCGCCGATTTGAAGCTGGTCGATGTCGGCGATATGAATCAGCGGCAGGTCGGGCAGGTCGATCTTTAAAATGGCCAGATCGGTTTCGGGATCATCACCGACGATCGTGGCGATGGTTTTACGGCCGTCATTGAGGGTGATCTGGATGCTTTCAGCGCCTTTGATTACGTGGTAATTGGTCGCAATATGGCCCTGAGTATCGAGAATCACGCCCGAACCTGAACTGATGCTAGGTTTGGGGCTAGGGCGTTGAGGCGGAATTTCACCCAGAAAGTTTTGCGATGGCTGTTCGCTGCTGTTCAGAGAGCCGATTTTCTGCACGCGTACGACCTGAATGCTCACCACGGAAGGGGCGGCAAGCGTAACCGCCGGTGAAAAACCACGGTTTAATGCCTGAGGCGCCGGACTCGGTGCCTGAGGGGCGAAAGAAAACTGAATATGCCCCTGAAACAGGAGAATCAGCATGCTCAAAAAGAGCCCCAGAAGTCCCCAGTTGAGAAAGTAGCTTAAAAGTGCGTGTCTGTTTTTCATGATAAGATTATAAGTCTTTGTTTTTGTAGATGTTGTTATAAAAAACTTGGCTGAATGTGTAACATAAGATAAGCTATCGCGGCTTCGTGAAGGGCCTGGTTCTGTTCCAGGCTTTTTACATGTTCTGATTGTATGTCACTTTTAAGCTGATTCAACATTGAATGGTTACAAAAAGTACAATATTAGCCCAATTCAATAATGCGGAGATTTGTAAATGTCTACCGATAGTGTAAATAACGGTAAGCGCCGGTTTTTAGTGGCGTCTACATCTGTGGTAGGTGCGATAGGGGTCGGTTTCGTTGCCGTTCCTTTCCTGGCCTCGTGGATGCCCAGTGAGCGCGCCAAAAATGCGGGCGCTCCTATAGAAGCTGACGTTAGTCGTCTGGAAGAAGGACGAATGATGACGGTGGAGTGGCAGAGCAAGCCGGTGTGGATTGTTCGGCGCTCTGAAAAAACCCTGGCCAACCTCGAGACAAACGCAGACCAGCTGCGTGATCCGGCTTCGGAGAACATCGATCAGCAGCCCGAATATGCGCAAAACATGTATCGCTCGATCAAACCTGAGTTCCTGGTTCTGGTCGGAATCTGCACCCATCTGGGCTGTTCGCCCACTTTCCGCCCGGACATTGCCCCGGCTGATCTGGGTGAGGACTGGCAGGGTGGTTTCTTCTGTCCTTGTCACAGTTCCAAATTTGATTTGGCCGGCCGGGTCTTTCAGGGTGTGCCTGCACCGACCAATCTGGTCGTGCCGCCACATTACTATGTGACCGACACTACTATTATTGTCGGTAAAGAAGGGGGCAATGCATAATGGGTAAGCTGCTAACTTGGGTCGATGATCGTTTCCCGTTGATGAAAATGTGGAATGAGCATCTGGCTGAATACTACACACCAAAAAACTTTAATTTCTGGTACTTCTTTGGTTCATTGGCGCTGCTGGTGCTGGTGATTCAGATTGTTTCCGGTATTTTCCTGACCATGCATTACAAGCCCGATGCTGAACTGGCGTTTGCCTCGGTTGAGTACATCATGCGTGACGTGCCTTACGGCTGGCTGATTCGCTACATTCACTCCACCGGTGCAACCGCATTCTTCATTGTGGTCTATCTGCACATGTTCCGTGGCCTGATGTACGGCTCCTACAAGAAACCCCGTGAGCTGATCTGGCTGTTCGGCATGTTCATCTACCTGGCGCTGATGGCTGAAGCGTTCATGGGCTATCTGCTGCCCTGGGGCCAGATGTCATACTGGGGTGCGCAGGTGATTATCTCACTGTTCAGCGCCATTCCGGTGATTGGTGATGATCTGACGCTGTGGATTCGCGGTGACTTCGTCATCTCTGATGCCACCCTGAATCGTTTCTTTGCCCTGCATGTGGTGGCGTTACCGTTTGTGATCGTATTCCTCGTGATCGCACACATTCTGGCGCTGCACGAAGTCGGTTCTAATAATCCTGACGGTGTTGAAATCAAGAAAAACAAGGATTCGAAGGGCATCCCTCTGGATGGTATTCCGTTCCACCCCTACTACACGGTGAAAGACATCGCGGGCGTGGCGGTATTCCTGTTCTTCTTCAGTGTGGTGCTGTTCTACTTCCCTGATGGCGGCGGTTACTTCCTGGAGCATGCAAACTTTATTGCTTCTGATCCGCTGAAGACGCCTGCGCATATTGCCCCGGTCTGGTATTTCACGCCGTTCTACGCCATTTTGCGCGCGGTGCCCGATAAGTTGATGGGCGTGGGTGCGATGGGCGCGGCGATTGTTGTGCTGTTCTTCCTGCCGTGGATCGATCGCTGCAAGGTGAAATCAATTCGTTACCGTTCAGTTGTCTACAAAGCTAACCTGACCGTATTCGCAGTGACTTTCGTGGTACTGGGCTGGCTGGCAATGCAGCCGGTGACAGACACCATCACTAATTTATCACGGCTGTTTACGCTGCTCTACTTTGCTTTCTTTGTAGTGCTCTTCGTGACCTCTAAAAACGAGTTAACAAAACCTGTACCGGATAGGGTTACATCATGAAAAAACATATCCTGATATTATTACTGGCTATTTTCCCGGCAACTTCCTTTGCCGCCGGCGCCGGCGTGCATCTGGACACCGCCCCGATTGATATTAATGATAAAGATTCAATCAAACGCGGTGCAAAAAGCTTTGTCAATTATTGCTTTAGCTGTCATTCAGCGCAATTTATGCGCTTTAATCGCATTGCCAAAGATACCGGCATGGACGAGGCCGAAGTGCGTGAGATGATGATCTTTACCCGCGATAAGAAGGGCGAAGCCACGAAACTCGGCGACCTGATGAAGGTGGCCATGACCGAGGAGTATGCCAAAAGTGCGTTCGGCACGGCGGTGCCCGATCTCTCCCTGTCGGCGCGCGCACGTGGTGCCGACTGGCTGTATACCTATCTGCGTACCTTTTATCTCGATGAAAATCGTCCAACAGGCATGAATAATTTGGCTTTCCCCGATGTGGCGATGCCGAATGTGCTGATGAACCTGCAGGGTATTAACAAGGCGGTTTATGCGGATGACGGACATGGGGGAACTAAGATTGAAGGTTTGGAGTCTATACAGTCCGGTACAATGACGACAGAAGAGTTCGATGCATTTACTGCGGACCTGGTTAACTTCATGGTGTATCTTGCTGAGCCGGTACAGGCGGAGCGGAGAAGCATGGGTTGGAAAGTTCTACTGTTCCTGGCCATCTTCTTCGTATTCGCTTATTTACTCAAGAAAGAGTACTGGAAAGACGTTCACTAAACTATTTCGTTTAGATGAATAGATAATGCAACAGTGGGAAAGCAATATGAATTTGTATACATCAGGCACATCGATTGAATGTCACAGAACACGGATTGTTCTGTCAGAAAAGGAGATTGCGCACGAAAAACTGGAAGTTGATCCGAAAAAATTGCCTGAGGATTTGATTGATCTAAACCCCTATTGTAGTCTGCCTACGCTGGTGGATCGGGAACTGGTGCTGCACAACTCACGCGTGATTATGGAATATCTGGAGGAGCGTTTTCCGCATCCACCCCTGATGCCAGTGGGTCCGGTGGCGCGTGCCCAGACACGACTGGCCCTGTTTCGGGTCGAAAGTGACTGGTATCCGCTGGCTGACATTATTGAAACCAAAGGCGACAAGCTGGCGGCCAAAGCCCGCAAGGAGCTAACCGAGAGCCTGATATCGTCAGTGGAAGTGTTCAATGTTATGCCGTTCTTCCTGAGTGATTTCTTCACCATGGTCGACGCCAGCATCGCCCCGATCCTGTGGCGCTTGCCGCACTACGGCATCGAACTGCCGAAAAGCGCCAATGCCGTCTATGATTACGCCAACCGCATTTTTGAACGGGAAGGATTTCAGCAGAGTCTGACTGAATCTGAACGCGAATACCGTTTGTAAAATATTTTCCGGATCAAGATCGTTAAATCAGCTTTCTGTATTTCCAGCTATAGATTCCACACAGTGGCTATGTTAGTTTGAAGTTCTGACCCTGACATGACTTTTTCCGGAACTGTTTTAATTTATGACCTCAAGCCGTCCTTATCTTATTCGTGCTATTTATCAATGGATTGTTGATAACGGCATGACTCCGCACCTACTGGCCAAAGCCTCAGTCGATGACTGTAAGGTGCCGGCTCGCTTTATTCAGGAGAATAAAATTGTGTTGAACATTGCGCCCATGGCCGTCGGTGGCCTGATGCTCGGTGATGATGCGATTGCTTTCAGCGCGCGTTTCAGTGGGGTTTCGGAATCAATCCATGTGCCGATCAGGGCGGTGGAAGCGATTTACGCGCGTGAAAATGGCCAGGGCATGATGTTCACCGAAGAGGATGAGTCATTGTCGGAGACGGATCATGAATCCAGCGTAGCGGACGACGATCCAGATCCAGATCCTGATAAACCTAAACCAACTCTGCGCGTAGTGAAATAATAACGCTCCCGTTCGGTTATTTAAGAAATTAGGAATATAGTTCTAAAGCAGTAAAGTTTTCCGTTCACAAGAGCTTATCCCCCCTTTTTTTTCTTCTTCTGCGGTCTCGTCTATTAAAAGCGCCTTTAGAGCTGATCCGTGATGCCCCGCAATCGATCGTTAGCTGGATATGCCCAGCTGATGGTCAATGAGGTCACACAGGCAGTGGATGGTCAGCAGATGCACTTCCTGAATTCTGGCTGTCGATTCGCCGGGAACACGAATTTCTACGTCGCCGGGCGAGAGTATGGAGGCGAGTTCACCCCCCTGTTTTCCATTTAAAGCGACGACCAGCATGTCACGTTCGTGCGCGGCCAGGATGGCCTTGTTGACGTTAACCGAATTCCCGCTGGTACTGATTGCGAGCAAAATATCGCCATGTTGGCCGAGTGCGGTGACCTGCTTGGAAAAGATCAGCTCATAACTGTAGTCATTGGCAATAGAGGTAATGGTTGAGCTGTCGGTGGTGAGGGCGATAGCGGGCAGGCCGGGTCGTTCCATTTCAAAACGATTGAGCATTTCAGAAGAAAAATGCTGGGCATCTCCGGCCGATCCACCATTGCCACAGGAGAGAATCTTGCCGCCACTGAGCAGACACTGTGTCATTGTTTGCGCGGCGTGTGCAATGGGCTCGGCCAGAACAGCGACTGCGTGCTGTTTGGTGCTGATGCTGTCCTGAAAATGCTGATTAATTCGAGTGATTAAATCCATAAATATTTGTTCATCTTGGTAATAATTAAAAAGCGTTTTTTATCCACTCAAAGCTGTATTCAGCTTCGATATCTACAGGTTGAGCATTTTGAGGCTTTTGCGACATAGCGACAACGTCAATGCGGCCATTTTTTAGTTTTGTTTCATGTTGCAGGTATTGTTCAGCGGTGCGCATAATGCGCTGTTGTTTCTGTGTGGTGACGCTTTCAAGGGCGCCGCCATAAAAGTCGTTTTTCCTGAATCTGACTTCTATGAATATTAAGGTTTGGCCTTCCTGCATGATGAGGTCAATTTCACCGCGGTGGCCGTGATAGTTTCGGGTCACCAGCTTGAGTCCCTGTTGTAGGAGAAATTCACAGCACGCATTCTCTGCGTGTTGACCCCTGCTATAGCTGGTCTGGCTCAATGGCTATACCGGTTTCAGGTGCAATAGTGGTGTTGATGTAGCTCGCGGTACCATTTTGGAATCTGGCCCAGAGTGATTCCCGGTGCAGACGGTTGTTGCTGTCAAGATAGATATTACCAGTCTGACCGACAAATTGAGCATTCCTGTAGCTGGAGAGAAGCTTGAGGTTATAAAGTAGATGGTAGCTGTCGATACCCAGAGCAAACAGCCGGGTATAATTTTGCTGCTCCGGCCAGTTGTTTTTAAAAGTCTGTTTTAATGGGTGATCACCCAGCAAGGTCCAGGGCAGATCGCAGAACATCAGTCCATTGAGGTCCATGTCGGCAGAGCGGTCCTTATTGCCTGTATAAGCATGTGAGGTTGAGTAAACCGACAGATCGCCTGCATGGTGGAATTTTAAGGCCGGCATGATGCTGCGGGCAGAGTGGTGAGTTGCGGCCAGAAAGATCATATCAATATCCTGCCGGCGATACGGCGAGTATTTCAACTCCGTCCCCAGCAGGTGCTGTAGATCTTTATGGCGATTGTTGCTTTGTTGCAGGTTTAACAGTTGCTTAATCGGCTGGCCATAATCATCAATATTGTCATTAAAATGCTGCGTTGATAGAACGCTGCCACCGAGTTCTGTAAAGCGTTGTTCGAAGGCGGATTTTAAGCGTTCCCCCCACGGGCCGGCAGGTGCAAGAATGGCTGCCCGGGTTTTGTTCCGGCGAATAGCGAGTTCAGCGACCTGACGCGCCTCATCTTCTGGCAGTAATCCAAACTGATAGAGGTTATTGGCAGCACTCGAAGTGTCTTCGGCATAATTTAAGGTGAGCACCGGGACTTCAAGCTCACTGGCAAGATCATTGGACTGCAGCAGCTGCTCAATAGCGGCTTTATCAAGCGGGCCGAGGACATAGTCCGCACCTTCCTTTACCACCTTGCGGTACAGGGCGACAAAATCCAGATCCTTGCTGCTGGTATCATAAAAACGTAAAACGGGCTTACGACTTTGGGCGCTGTCAGCATAGTAAGCGCTCAGGAAGCCGTTTGTTATCGCTTTGGTAACCGCTTGATAGGGACCCTGCTGTGGTAATAACACCGCGATCACGTATTCTGTAGGCGATGTACTGAGGTGAGCCTGCAGCAGGCGGTCGATAAACGCGTTGCCGGCAGGATGTTCGGGAAAGCGTGTTCTCCAGTCGAGCACTTCATTGCGCAGTTCATCGCGATTAAGCTGTGCGTCACGCATGACTCGAATAAGTTCGAGCCAGCCCTGTAAGGCTTTGTTGCTGGAGCTTATATCGTTAAGCACGACGGGCGGCAGTGCATTTAATGCCGACCAGATAGCATGATGATTGTTCTCGCGTTTTTCGTCATCCTTGTAGTAGGGATCAATCTGCACCCGGGTTTTAATCGCGGCCAGCAGGTAGCCCATGGCGACATTAGCTTCGGCACGAATTTCGTTGATCTCAATAAACTGACTCACCGTCATTCTCTCCTGGCCGGGCAGTAGCTCAATGGCCTGAGCCGGGTTGTGGTTGGCGAGGGCGATTTTTGCAGCCAGCAGCTGGATCTGAATCTGGCGAGAGCCGGCGATATCCTCAGCCTGAATGTTTTCAAGCTGGTCTTGTGCCAATGAAATGTCACCGCGAGAATAGAGAAGTTCTGCGGCCTTGAGAAGATATTTCTGCTGCATCTCTCCGCTGCTTTCGCTGGCGAGTCTGATGTAGTGTTCGGGGGATTCAGCCAGCGTGGTTTCGGTACCCGCCTCGATGCTCTGATCGCGGACGGCTTCGGAAATGATGTCGTCAATGCTTTTGTCCGGGGCGGTTTTTTCCGGCATGCCGCTACAGCCGCTCAGCAGGATCAAAAGCAGTAATGTCAGATGTCTGGGTAAAATTGATGGAAACAAAATAGTCAAAAGTAGTGGATCAGGGGATAGCTTAGCAGAAATCATATTATCAGGATTGGTGAATAATCTGTGCGAGTCGGTCGCCGAATCCGTTAGTATTACAGGCAAATAAGTATGTTTTGAAGGATAAGCCGTGTCAATCGAAATTTCGTCTAAAAAAGAGCTCGCTGAGAATGCTGGAACATTATATATGGTGGCAACACCGATTGGTAATCTCGGTGATATCAGCCCCCGCGCCGTAGAGACACTCAAATCAGCCGATTTAATCGCCGCTGAGGATACCCGCCACAGCCAGCGCCTGTTGAGCCACCTGGGCATCTCAACGCGCATGCAGGCCTACCACGAGCACAATGAAGAATATCAGACCGGGCGCCTATTGGCGCGCTTGCAGCAGGGTGAATCCATCGCCCTGATTTCCGATGCGGGCACACCGCTGGTCAGCGACCCCGGCTATCGCCTGGTCGAGCAGGCACATCAGCACGGCATACGGGTCGTGCCCATACCGGGTGCCTGTGCCGCCATTGCCGCCATGAGCGTGGCTGGTCTGGCGAGTGACCGGTTTAGTTTTGAAGGCTTTCCTCCGTCCAGGCAGGCAGCGCGGCTGAGCTATCTACAGGCGCTGAAGGAAGAGTCGCGCACCATGATCTTCTACATCTCCTGCCACCGGGTGCTGGCCACATTGATGGACATGAAAACGGTGTTCGGTGAACAGCGACTGGCGACCTTCGCGCGCGAGATCACCAAAACCTACGAAACGATTTGCAAGGCCACCCTTGATGAACTATGCCTCTGGGTGGACAGTGATGCCATGCAACGCAAGGGCGAGATTGTGCTGGTGCTGGCAGGCAGCGTTCAGGATAAATCGGCGCATCCGCTACGCGACGAAATACTGGCGGCACTGGTGGATGAGCTGCCCGTAAAGCAGGCCGCAAAAATTGCTTCACGCATTACCGGTATTAATAAAAATGAGTTGTACGAAGCAGCGCTGAAGCTGAAAAATAACGATGACTAAAAAATTCATTGCCGGCTTTATTTTCTATGCGGTTTTCAGTTTTCAGCTGATCGCCAGTGAAGACCGCGCAATGTTCTGGCGCGTAGATTCGGCGCAGGCGACAGTCTATCTGCTGGGTTCAATTCATTTTGCTGATTCTAGTTTTTATCCCTTGCGTGCAGAGATAGAGCAAGCTTTTGCGGCGGCGCAAACGCTGGTGGTAGAAGTGGATATGGACTCGCTCGAGTCGAGTGCGCGCCTGCAACATTTTATGCAAAAGGAGGCACTCTATACCGGTGAGGAGACGCTCAGGGATAACCTGTCCGAAAAAACCTACAACCAGCTTCAGGCCTATTTAAAAGACCTGGGTATTTTACCGGCAATGGTGGAAAAACAGAAACCCGGCGTGGTCGTGCTGACGCTGGCGGCGATACAGGCTCAACAGGCAGGCCTGAAGCCGGAACTGGGAATTGATCAGCATTTTCTCAATAAGGTGGAAGATAAGAAATTGCTGGCACTCGAAACCATGGACGAACAGTTAGCGCTGTTTCTGGATATCGAAGATGCCGATTTGTTATTTCAGGATCTGTTTTATTCTCAGGAGATACTGGAGAGTGAAATGAACAACCTGATCAGTGCATGGAAGCAGGGCGACGAAGACCGCATGCATAAATTACTGTTCGAAGATATTCTGAATGAGAATGCGGCGATTGTTGCTCTTTACGAAAAGCTGTATTTTCAGCGCAATATAAAAATGGTTGCGTCGATCAAAAATTATCTAAAACAGGAAGGAGACTATTTTGTGGTAGTCGGTGCCGGGCACCTGATCGGCGACAGGGGTATTGTGCAATTGCTGCACAATGCCGGTTATCAGCTGGTTCGTTTGTAACATAGGTAAAAAATGGCCAGCGAACACAGGGACTTAAGTGCATCGGTGTTAACAGACCTTGGTAAAAGATAAGCTGAAGGAGCAAAACCGACCCAAAGCGGACCTTGGCACATCTTGAAAACACATGAAATTTTTTTAATTTGTCAGTGTTGCTGAATAATTACAGTCAAATTTTCATAGAAATGGCATTAATCTGTAACCATATTGTAATATTTTGGTTCTATAGTTCGTCTCAGATAATGGAGACATCTAGATATCTAATAGCAAAGTTTTATAGCGATGCTATTTTATATCGTGAACAAGTTTATGCTTTAGATTATGAAATTCAGATCATTTATATAGGTGGCATGCTGTTGCCTAATAATAAACGACTAAATAACCTTAATGTTAAGAAATTAGTTTCGTAGGGCTTAA
>JAVVEE010000051.1:0-18815 GCA_032251315.1 Gammaproteobacteria bacterium | reverse complement strand
GCTTTCAACAGAATCCGAATTTAGTGACAACGAAATATTTTTTGAAGCAGAGGGTGGTAATAATTACTTTGCAGAACAATATATAAGAATTGGAGTATTTGTTGGGGGCGCAAACCTAAGAATGGTTTCAGAACAAGAAGGCATGGCAGCAGTTAGAGAGTGTGAATTGGCAATATGTCAGTAGTAATTTGGGGTCACCCCTAATCCAATCTGTGTCAATAGGCAAAAATTTCCTAAACGTAAATATTTAAAAGTACCGGGTCGGACCTACGAAATGCATCGATTTTATTAATAACTCAGACCAGAAATGCATGTTTTCAACGCTTAAACACGCCATTTTGGGCTAGAAATCGGCAGTATAAGGCTGTGTTGGCTCTCTGAGCGCATAGGCATCCTTAATTTCTGTTGTAAAAACCGGTGTTGGAACACAGTTGTTTCTAAAATTAGTGAATGCTGTGCTCCACCCCCGGTTTGCACTGACCTGATTTTAACAGCACTACACGCCAAAAGTGTACCTTGTGTTATAATGTGTACAATTTCACGTTTGAGGTAGTGATAATGACTCAATCTTCCACAATGACGATTCGTATGGAATCGGAACTTAAAGAACGGCTCGATAAACTGGCGCAGGTGACCCGTCGCAGTAAATCGTTTCTCGCGGCAGAGGCGGTGCGTGAGTATCTGGCGCTTAATGATTGGCAGATTCAGGAAATAAATGCCGCTTTGACTGAAGCGAATGCTGAGGATTTCGCCAGTGATGAAGAGGTCGCTACTACTTTCAGCAAATGGGGTGTGAATGCAGATTAAATGGCTAAGGATGGCACTGGAAAATCTCGAACATGAGGCTTTATATATTGCACGTGAAAACCCGCAGGCTGCCCGAGAAGTGGTGCAAAAAATACATCGATGCGTATCTTTGCTCAAAAACAACCCTTCATTAGGGCATGCAGGCCGCGTATTAGGCACCTATGAACTGATTGTGCCCGATACTCGCTATATTATTCCTTATCGTGTTCGCCCAAGGTTGCAACATATTGAAATATTAAGAATATTCCATGCTTCGCGAAAACCACCGGAGCATTGGTAAAAAATAATGCCACTTGAGTTCTTCTTTAGTCTGGCGTTACAATCCATCTAAATTCAGACCGAATTAGGTGTAAATATGGATGCAGTACTCAGTTTAAGTGACTTTAAGGCGGAAGCCAGTCAGCTATTAAAGCAAATTCACGAGAACTCCCGATCTCTCGTGATCACTCAAAATGGCCGCGCTACTGCGGTCGTTCAGGATTACGAACAATTCCAGCGTCAGCGCGAAGCCTTGCTCATGCTCAAGCTTATGGTTCAGGGGGAGGCTGATATTCAGAATGGCGAACTGATACCTCATGATGAGGTATTTAGCGATCTGCGAGAGCAGCTTGAAGCAAGGAAGCAGCAGGATGAGCAATAAATCGGTTTTCTGGACGAAGACAGCACGTGCCGACCTTGAAGCTATCGTTAATCATATCGCGGCTGATAGCATCGCTAATGCGCTGTCTGTTTTAGACAGGCTGGAGAAAAAGGCGGAATCATTAAATGCTCAATCGTGCCGGGGCCGAGAGGTTCCCGAGTTACAGCTGATTGGCATGAGTCATTATCGTGAATTGTTGGTAAAACCGTGGCGCATTATTTATCGACTTGAGAGTGATCATGTCCTGATCGTCGCGGTATTAGACAGTCGCCGTGATTTAGAGGATCTGTTATTGCAGCGACTGACCAGAATGCCACCCTGGAAATAACCTGATACAATTCCCGCCATTTAAAATAACCATAATCGAAGACAGCACCATGAGCATAAAATCAGATAAATGGATCCGTCGGATGTCTACCGAGGGTATGATCGAGCCGTTCGAGCCCGGTCAGATGCGAACCAACGAGTCAGGTGAGCATATTATTTCCTACGGCACGTCCAGCTATGGCTACGATGTGCGTTGTGCCGATGAATTCAAAATTTTCACTAATATCAATTCAGCAATTGTCGATCCCAAGAACTTCTCGGAACACAGTTTTGTCGATTTCAAGGGAGATGTCTGCATCATTCCGCCCAATTCGTTTGCACTGGCGCGTACGGTGGAGAATTTTAAGATTCCACGCAGTGTGCTGACCATTTGTCTGGGTAAATCGACTTATGCGCGTTGCGGCATTATCGTCAATGTCACGCCGCTGGAGCCGGAATGGGAAGGCCATGTGACGCTGGAGTTCTCCAACACCACGCCGCTGCCGGCGAAGATTTACGCCAATGAAGGCGTGGCGCAGATGCTGTTTTTCGAGTCGGATGAGGTGTGTGAAACCTCCTATGCCGATCGCAGCGGCAAGTATCAGGGCCAGCAGGGTGTGACACTGCCCAAGGGCTGATCGAGCCTGTCTCTGAGTTCATGAGTGCGATCGACTCCGATTGCACTATCTGAAACTTTCAATTTTCCAGTGGCGCTGTTGTGCAATCACTTTCAGCTGTTCATCAGGATCCACCGCAACAGGGTGGGTGACCTGTTCCAGCAGCGGCAGGTCGTTGTGTGAGTCGCTGTAGAAGGTGCTGTTTTCCAGGTTTTTCCCAGACGTTCCCAGCCATTCGTTCAGTTTTGTGATTTTGCCTTCCTGAAAACAGGGGGTGCCGATGACTTTTCCGGTGTACTGACCGTTGAGAATTTCCGGCTCGGTGGCAATGAGGTGATCGACCGCAAAGGCCTCGGCGATGGGGCCGGTGACAAAGCTGTTGGTGGCGGTGATGATGACGATGGTGTCTCCGCGTTTGCGATGTTGCTGAATTCTGTTTTGCCCGGCTGAGGTCATGATGGGGCGAATCAGGCTGTCCATGAATTCGGTGTGCAGCAACTGGAGGCGCTCAAGGTCGTTTTCGGCCAGCGGGTTCAGCGCAAAGTTGAGGAACTCGTGGATATCCAGCGTGCCCTGTTTATACTGTTCGTAAAAACGCAGATTGGCCTGTTCATACAGCGCCCGGTCGACCAGCCCCTTGTCGCTCAAAAAGCAGCCCCACAGATAGTCACTGTCACCGGCCAGTAAGGTGTTGTCCAAATCAAAAAGTGCAAGTGCCATGTCTATCTACCAAAACAGTATTTAAAGAAGAGGATGGTAAAGGCTGGCGCGGCTTCTGACCAGCCAATGGGCGAAGAAAATTCAGCTGCGATATGGAGCCTGAAAAATCATCAGCTAAAATATAAAATATGATTTATAAGGAACGATGGATGGCTTTCGATGTTCGTAGTTATAGATGTCTGATATTATTATGTTAATTATTAGATTCTTTTATGAGCACGGCATTACCGCCGTCTCATAACATAGGTGGTTTTTAAGTGATTGATTCAAAAGGTTATAGGTCAAATGTTGGGATTGTCTTGAGCAATCCTGATGGCAAGGTCTTCTGGGCGCGGCGTTGTGGTCAGGATGCCTGGCAGTTTCCGCAGGGCGGTATCGATAAAAATGAATCGCCCATGGAGGCGATGTACCGGGAGCTACAGGAGGAGACCGGTTTGATGCCGGAGCACGTTGAAGTGGCGGGTCAAACCCGGGACTGGTTGCGCTACCGTATTCCCGAAAATCTGCTACGGCGGCATTCAAAGCCGCTCTGTATCGGCCAGAAACAGATCTGGTTTGGCCTGAAACTGGTCGGCACTGAAAATGATTTTAATCTGACCGACTGTGACAAGCCGGAGTTCGATCGTTGGCGCTGGGTGGATTACTGGTCACCGGTGGAGGAGATTATTTCCTTCAAGCGCGAGGTCTATAAACAGGCGTTGAAAGAGCTGGAGCCTTTTCTATAAACTTATGAGATCTTAAACCCGACAGCCTCCCGGCATTATTTAAAAAGTCGGCTGCAATTCGACCAGCAGGATAACGGCGATAAGGGCGAACACCGGCAGTTCATTAAAAACGCGGTACCATTTGTGCGAATGGGTGTTGCGGTCATTTTTGAAATCGTTCAGCAGCTTGCCACACCACAGGTGATAGACGACCAGCAGCGTGACCAGCGCCAGCTTGGCCTGAAACCAGCTGCTGGCATAAATATGAGGGAAATAAGAGGCTAGCCAGAAGCCCAGGGCGATAGTGATAATGGCGCCGGGGGTGGCGATGCCCCAAAATAATTTGCGCTCCATGATCTTGAAGCGTTCATGGCTGATAGAATCCTCAGCGGCGGCATGATAGACATAGAGCCGTGGTAAATAGAATAAAGCGGCGAACCACGTCACCATAAAAATAATATGAAAAGCTTTAACCCACAACATTCTGATAACCCGCTACACTAATCCAAAGCTTCATAATACAGCGCTTGCGGTATTCAGCAAGCCCCTTGCTATGAAGGTAAAGAACAGTGTTAAAAATAAATACAGGCGAAACTCTAAAATGATAATGATAAGAGAGGACCAGGCGTGATTTCCATAGGTATCGTAGGCGGCACCGGTTACGCCGGCGTTGAACTATTACGCCTGCTGGTGTCGCATCCGCAGGTGAGTTTGAAATACGTAACTTCGCGCTCGGAAGCGGGTGTGCCGGTGGCGGAGATGTTTCCCAATCTGCGCGGTTTTACCGATCTCTGTTTTACTGAGCCGGATGTGAAAACACTTGGTGCCTGCGACGTGGTGTTCTTTGCTACGCCCAATGGCACCGCCATGAAAATGGTGCCTGAGCTGCTCGCACAGGGCACCCGGGTGATTGATCTGGCGGCGGATTTCAGATTGAAAGACAGCGCCGAATGGGAAAGCTGGTATGGCATGGAGCATGCCTGCAAAGAGCTGCTGGTGGATGCGGTCTACGGTCTGCCCGAGCTGAATCGCGAGGCGATTCGCTGTGCGAAAGTAGTGGCCAATCCGGGCTGTTACCCGACGGCGATCGGTCTGGGCTTTTTACCGCTGATTGAAAATGCCCTAGTCGATGATCAGCACCTGATCGTGGATGGTAAGTCCGGTGTCAGTGGTGCCGGTCGCGGTGCCAATGTGGCAACGCTGTTGTGTGAAGCCTCGGAAAACTTCAAGCCGTATGCCGTGGATGGGCACCGGCACCTGCCTGAAGTTCGCGAAGTTCTGAACGGTGTGGCGGGGCATGCAGTGGGTGTTACTTTTGTGCCGCATCTGGTGCCCATGATTCGGGGCATCGAAACCAGTCTGTATGCGGTGCTTAAAAACCCCGGGGTCGATTTGCATGCGCTTTATGTCGAGCGCTATAAAGATGAGCCTTTTGTCGATGTCCTGCCGAAAGGCGCTGCTCCGGAAACACGTACGGTGCGCGGGTCGAATTTTTGCAGGATTGCCGTGTTTCAGCCGCAGGGCGGAGACACGGTGGTGGTCTCTTCGGTGATTGATAATCTGGTCAAGGGCGCGGCAGGGCAGGCGATTCAGAATATGAATATTATGTTTGGACTGGAAGAGGCGGCGGGTCTTGATCGACCGGCTCTGTTGCCCTGATGAATTACCGACCGTTACAGAATAAAATTATAATTCCTGTTCAGCGCCCATTTTTGTGGGTGTTGAGTTTTGTTGTTTTGTTAGCCGTCATCGCACTGATGATGTGGCTGGCTTTTGCCTACGGGCAACGGGCGGCGGGTTACGATAAAGCCGAGGCAATTATTTATATTGAAGATCTGGAGCGTCAGATTTCGCAATTGCAGTCCCAGAATACGATCAATGAGCGCCAGGCGGTGATTCTTGAGCGTAATAGCACGATTGATGATGGCGCCTCTGAGCAGCTTAAGGTTTTGCTGACTAAGGCTCAGGCCGAATCGCTGGAACTTCGCAAGGAACTGGCGTTCTATAAAAGTATTGTTTCGCCGGGCGACAGCAAACGGAGTTTGACGATACAGGCCATTCAGCTTAGACCGGCTGCAATTAGTGGTAACTATCAGTATCAGATCACGGTCATCCAGCAGGGGCGCAATGATAATTTAGCCAGAGGCACGATCGAAGTGATGTTCGAGGGCACTGAAGCCGGGCTTACAAAAACAATTAAACTGACCGAGATTTCCGAAGAGGCCGCAAAGCCCTTTCGTTTCGGTTTCAAATATTTTCAGAAATTCAGCGGTACCATGACGTTGCCGGAGGCATTTCAGCCGGATTTTATGCGGGTTCAAGTCAAGCCCAATTCCGGCAAACTTGATCCGATAGACGAACAATATTCATGGGCGGATTTAACAGCAGGAGGAGAGTGAAATATGTGGGGCAATAGTAAAAATAAAGTACGATCATCTAAAATAGAGACTTTGATCGGGCAGGATATAGAGATACACGGCGACGTTAAATTCAGCGGTGGCTTGCATCTGGACGGAAAAATAATCGGCAATGCGATGGCGGAAGTCGGTGGTAATTCGGTATTCATTATCAGTGATAAGGGCCGGGTGGAGGGCGATATCAGCGTCTCCTACGCCATTATCAATGGTGAAGTGATCGGCAATGTTTACGCCAGTGAAAAACTGGAGCTTTCCGGTGGAGCGCGTATTACCGGTAATGTGCACTACAGTTTGCTGGAGATGGCCAGCGGCGCTGAAGTCAACGGCAAAATGGTGCATGAAAGTGAGAAGAAACGGCTGGAACATTATGTTTCAGACGAAGTGGACGATGAGAATTTGCGCGGCACCGAGCCGGTTTAATTGCGAAGCAATCTGAAAGTGAAGCGGTCTAATACTTGACTGTTTTACTCAGGTAATGCTACATTAGCGACATGAGATTATTTGCATTGGCAGACAGTAATGGTGTTGAATTATGAGTAGTATTCAAGTTTCCTTCAGCCCCAGACCCTCTGCGGTTGAGCAGACGGCGGGATTGACAGAGTCAGCAGCCGCTAAAATCAAGAAGCTGATCGAAGAGGAGGGTAATCCAAATCTGAAATTACGCGTTATTGTCAGCGGTGGTGGCTGTTCCGGTTTTCAGTACGGCTTTGATCTGGCTGAGAAGGTGGAGGACGATGATGTCCAGGTGGAAAAGGATGGTGTGACCATGCTGGTCGATACCATGAGCATGCAGTATCTGGCCGGTTCGGAGGTGGATTATCTGGAAGGACTGGAAGGTGCGCGTTTTGTCATTAGTAACCCTAACGCTAAAACCACCTGCGGCTGCGGCTCCTCCTTTTCCATCTAATCGGCTCAGTCAGATGAGTTTGTAAAAAAAGCGCATGGTGCGCTTTTTTTTCGTTGTGGAATACATTTAACGTGTTGTTTGTTAAGCTATACGGCTGTTTTTATGGGAATTTACTATGAACGAATATTTGCCCGGTCTTGCAGGCGTGCCTGCAACAAAATCCAATATTTCATCGATTAATGGTGAAGAAGGTGTGCTGGCGTATCGGGGATATGATATTCGTGATCTGGCGGAAAACAGCACTTTTGAAGAAACCTCGTTATTGCTGCTGGATGGCAGTCTGCCCATCCAGAGTGAACTGGATGATTTCGACCAGCAACTGAGAGGCGAGCGTCGGGTCAAATACAATGTTCGCGAAATCATGAAGAATTTACCCAACAGCGGCAGCCCCATGGAGATGCTACAGACCTCAGTCGCCAGTCTGGGTATGTTTTATGGCGGTGGTGATATCCTGACTGATGGTTATCAGGAAGAGGATGACTATTTTATTCATTCCATGTCGGTAAAAATTATTTCCCGTATGGCCACCATTGTCGCCATGTGGGAGCACATCCGTAACGGCTATGACCCGGTCGAGCCGCGCACAGACCTGACCCACGCCGAAAATTTTCTATACATGTTTAAGGGCTGCGAGCCGGATCCTGATGAGGCGCGTATTATGGACGCCTGTATGGTGCTGCACGCCGAACACACCATCAACGCCTCGACCTTCGCGGCCATGGTCTGTGCGTCGACACTGGCATCGCCCTTTCTGGTTATTGCCGCAGCCATCGGCACCCTCGCCGGCCCCCTGCACGGCGGGGCTAATCAGCGGGTGGTGGAGATGCTGGAAGAGATCGGGCGCCCGGAAAACGTCAAGGACTGGCTGGATATGAAGCTGGCTGAGAAAGAGGTGATCTGGGGCATGGGGCACCGCGAATACAAAACCAAGGACCCGCGCGCTATTTTTCTGCAGAAAATGATGGCCGACTATGCTGAGAAAAAAGGCAATCTGAGCCCGTTGTTTGAAACCGCGCTGGCACTGGAAGAGGCCTGTGAGAAAGAGCTGGGACCCAAGGGCGTGTATCCCAATGTCGATTACTACTCGGGGATTCTGTATACTGAGATGGGCATTCCTGCGGACCAGTTTACCCCGATCTTCGCCGTTTCACGCGTTGCCGGCTGGATGGCGCACTGGCGTGAGCAGCTGGGTGATAACCGGATATTCAGGCCAACCCAGATCTATACCGGCTTTGGTTATCGTGATTATGTGCCCATGGACAAGCGTTAGCCCGGATGCTTTTTAGTTGGTGCTGATGAGGGCGGGAAGAGCGCTCAGAAACCGGTGATCCGACCCAGCATCACCGCCGTTGCGGCACCGGTGACAGAGGGCAGATTGCCGGGCTGGTTGTTAAGCCGGCGTTTAGCCAGCCAGGCAAATGCCATGGCTTCGACCCAATCCGGGTGAATGCCGCAAACTTCCGTCGATTCAACCTGACATTCGGGCAGGGCGGAACGGATGCTCGCCATCAGATGCGCATTATGAACGCCGCCCCCGCAGACCAGCAGTTGTTGAATATTTTCCGCGTAGCGGCTGACAGCGTCACTGATGCTGCGAGCACTTAGTTCACACAGCGTCGCCTGAATGTCGGCGCTGCTGAGCGTGGCTGAATTGGGGGTCTGATCAAGCTGTGCAGACAGCCACTCCAGATTGAACAGTTCGAAGCCGGTGCTTTTGGCCGGTGGGGCGTGGAAATAGGCATCGCTCAAGCACCGCTTCAGCAACTCCTCATTAATCTGACCAGTGCGCGCAAACTCGCCATCTTCGTCAAAACTCAGGCCACAGGTCTTTGTTATCCAGGCATCCATCAGGGTATTGCCGGGGCCGGTGTCAAAGCCGATCACGGCAGGATGTTCGTCGCCACCTGCGCCAGCGGGTAATACCGTGAGATTGGCGATGCCGCCGATGTTGAGCACGCCTCGAGCCTCAGTTTCACTGCTGAAAACAGCGGCATGGAAGGCGGGTGCCAGTGGTGCACCCTGGCCGCCGGCGGCTATGTCCGCGCTGCGAAAATCACTGATGACGCGAATACCCGTTTGTTGCGCCAGCGTTTTGGCATTACCTATCTGCAAGGAAAAAGGTCGGCTGGCATCGGGGCGATGGCGAAGGGTCTGGCCGTGATTACCGATGGCAATGATAGCGTCGGCGCTGAGTTCGGCTTTGTCCAGCAGGATCCGGGTTGCTTCGGCAAAAATAGTGCCGAGGCGGATGTCCAGGTCGTGCAGCAGGTGCAGCTCTGCGTCGGGAATGTCGCGACTGGCCATGAGTTGCTGATAAACGTCATCGGGCCAGGGATGACTGTAGGCACAAACAAGTCGGGGTGTTTTTTTGGAGAGGGGGCTGGGAAAATCCACCACCACTGCATCAATGCCGTCCATGCTGGTGCCCGACATCAAACCAACATAATAATCAGACATGACTTGTATGCAGCTTAATTATTTAAAGCAACCTGAGTGCTGGTGAGTCGTTCGAGCTGCGCCAGTATCGGCGTGGTCTTCTGCTCGAAATCAGCCTGATACTGTTTAGGCACAGGCGTTGATACCGGAAGTTTCACCGTCAGGGGGTTACGGTGCACACCATTGACGCGGAACTCATAATGCAGATGCGGGCCGGTTGCCAGACCCGAGCTGCCCAGATAGGCAATGACCTGGCCCTGCTTGACTCTGGCGCCTACGCGCAGTTTGCGGTGGTAGCCGTTCAAGTGTCCGTACAGCGTATTGTACTTGGTACCATGCTGAATGATCACGGCGCGGCCATACCCCCCTTTAGTGCCTTTGAAGATAACTTTGCCGTCGCCGGAAGCGACGACCGGGGTGCCGCGTTTGGCGGCGTAATCAACGCCCTTGTGAGAACGGAATTTATGTAATATCGGGTGATAACGGCGGGTGGTAAAACCTGAACTGATACGCGCGAAGTTGACCGGTGAGCGCAAGAAAGCTTTACGCATACTCTTGCCGTCCGGGGTGAAGTATTCGCTGCGTTTAGTTTTCGGGTTGGTATAACGTACCGCCTGATAGGTCTTGCCCTGACTGCTAAAGGTGGCGGTGAGAATGTTGCCATCCTTGATTTTCTCGCCGTTACGGTAGATCTCTTCATGCAGTACGGTGAAGTGATCGCCTTTGCGAATATCGAGTGCGAAGTCGATGTCCCAGCCAAAGATGCCGGCCAGTTCCATAATCAGATTTTGTGAAATGCCCGCTTCCTGTGCAGCGAGAAACAGTGAAGAATCGATGACGCCGCTGGCATGAGCGGTGCGGGTTTCAATGTCATGGCTGAAGGAATTGGCTTCGAGTGCGCCGTTCTTGCGTTCAACCATCAGATAGGTTTCGTGGTCGATTTCGTAGCGCAGGCCTAATAAATTATGGTCATCGTCGATGAGGATGCGAAGAATGTCGTTGGGGTAAATGCGGGCCAGTTGTTTAACCTCTTTGCCCGACTTCATCATTTCATCAAGCTGCTGCGGTTTGATGCCGGCGCGATTGAATAATTTGGAGAGGTTGTCGCCCGATTTAACTTTGAATTCGCGCCACTGTTTAGGGGCGTCATTGTTAATATCATCGATGATTTTCTGTTGAGCCTGTAGCTCGGGCAGGGTCAGCTCAAAACTCAGGCGTGCCGCCGTGGCCGGCGATACTTCAGCTTCAGTAAAGGCGGGCTTAAGGTCAGCATCCAGATCGGCGTTGTCCAGTTCGTCGGCTAGCGCCACGTCAGTCTGTTTATTGCTACCGGTGCTGGCAATAACCAGCCCTAATACAGCGCAGCCGCCCGCAAATAATAGCCAGCGTAAGCGGGGGTGCTTGTTATCCGGTGTCTTTTTAAAACGAAAATCTTGATTGATGAATGCCATAGCGCTGCCAAATAAAATCTATGAGGGAGATTCAATACTTAAAGAATCTATAAAACGAAACTAATCTTAACTGAATATAGATGAAATGTAGTTGTTAAATATCAATAGGTCAACAAATTATGCCCTCTGAATTTGTCCGTGAAGGCTGCTTTTTTCGTGCTGATTTTAAGCTCATTGTTATTATCAGTTGAGAAAGAGTCAAACGGCAGGCATGATATACGGCTTTTTAGCTCGGAAACCAGCGCGGGAACGGTAATGGCAAGCAGTGAAATATCAATAAATGAGCAGTTAGAAATCATACGGCGCGGTGCTGATGAAGTTCTTCTTGAGGCGGATTTAGTTGCCAAGTTGAAGGAGGGTCGCCCCCTGCGCATCAAGGCCGGTTTCGACCCGACGGCTCCGGACTTGCATCTGGGCCACACCGTGTTGCTCAATAAGCTGCGTCAGTTTCAGGATCTTGGGCATGAAATCATCTTCCTGATTGGCGACTTTACCGGCATGATCGGCGATCCTACCGGCAAAAGTGCCACCCGTCCGCCGTTGACTGAAGAAGATGTCAAGGAAAACGCAAAAAGCTATCAGCAGCAGGTGTTCAAGATTCTGGATCCGGACAAAACCCGGGTGGTATTCAATTCGCAGTGGATGGCTGGTCTCGGCGCAGCGGGCATGATCAAGCTGGCCGCCAGCAGCACGGTCGCGCGCATGCTGGAACGCGATGATTTCAGCAAACGCTACAAGGCCGGACAGGCGATTGCCATCCATGAGTTTCTCTATCCTTTAATTCAGGGTTATGACTCTGTTGAACTCAGGGCCGATCTCGAGCTCGGTGGCACCGATCAGAAGTTTAATCTGCTCATGGGCCGGCAGTTGCAGGCGCAGCACGGGCAGAAACCGCAGGTGGTGCTGACCATGCCGATTCTCGAGGGGCTGGACGGCGTGCAGAAAATGTCCAAGTCGCTGAACAATTACATCGGCGTGGATGAAGCGCCCAAAGAGATGTTCGGTAAAATCATGTCGATCTCCGATGACCTGATGTGGCGCTATTTTGAACTGCTGAGTTTTCGTCCATTAGCGGAAATAGAAGGCTTCAAGGCAGAAATGGCCGCGGGAAAAAATCCCCGGGATATTAAATTTCTGCTCGCCGAAGAGATCATCGCCCGTTTTCACTCACCGGCAGCAGCGACGCAGGCACGCGAAGATTTTATTGCGCAGTTTGCCAAAAACAGGATTCCCGATGATATTCCGGAATTTAGTTTTGAAGCGGGTGGCGAGGGTTATGCCATTGCCAATTTGCTGAAGGATGCCGGCTTAACCGGAAGCACTTCGGATGCGATGCGCATGATCCAGCAGGGTGCAGTGAAACTGGATGGCAAGAAGATAGAGGATAAAAGCCTGAAAGTGCAGGCGGGTACGGAAGGGGTGTTTCAGGTCGGCAAGCGAAAATTTGCCAGGATAACGGTACGTTAGCTGTTTTACGCGGCAGGGGAGCCAGTTATTGTCACCGGTTTTAGTTTGCGTGATTTAAATCCGGCCAAATGGCAACTGGTCGGATAATAAAGCCACGGAGACCTATAATCAGTCCGTCAGGACATGATTTCTCGCAAATTATCGAGCCTATACTTCAGCTGTAACCGGCTATAAATCTAATGCCTTAGCAGAGCCTCATAAAATGGAAATCCACACCAGCAAATTCATCAAAGATATCAAGCAGGCCAATATTCTCGTGGTTGATCATCACAAGCTCAATATTGCGATGATTAAAAAAGTACTGCAACGCGATGGTTATGAGGGTATGCAGTCAACTCAGGATCCTTTCAGCGTGGTGAGTTTCTGCGAAGAAGAAAACATTGACCTGATTATCCTCGATATCAAAATGCCGAAACTGGATGGTTTCGGGGTGATCAATTCACTACGGGAAGAGCTGGGAGAAACCAGCATCCCCCCGGTTCTGATCGTCACTGATCTGGCTGAGCAGAAGTTTCAGCGGGAGGCTTTAGCTTGCGGTGCACGTGATTATGTCGTCCGGCCTTTTGATATTCGTGAGTTCCTGGCGCGGGTGCATAATTTGCTGGAGGTCAGGCAGGCGCATCAGATCGTCAAATTTCAGAAAGATGTTCTGGAAGAAAAAGTGCAGGAGCGTACCCGCGAATTACGCGCGGCACATGATGAGTTGCAGGACAGCCGGCTGGAGGTGGTCTGGCGTCTGGGCCGGGCCGCGGAATATCGAGACAACGAAACCGGTCTGCATATTATCCGTATGAGCCAGATTGCGGCGGTGCTGGGGCGGGCGTATGGCATGGAAGAGGAGGCGGCTGATTTGCTGCTGGTGGCCAGCCCGATGCACGATATCGGCAAGCTGGGTATTCCCGACAGCGTACTGTTGAAGCCGGGTAAGCTCAACGCTGAAGAATGGAAGATTATGCAGACCCATGCGCAGATCGGCGCGGATATTTTGGTCGGTGGCCATTCTGATCTGATGATCATGGCGCGGGAAATTGCCCTGTGCCATCATGAGAAGTGGGATGGCAGCGGCTATCCCAATGCTTTGAAGGGTGAGGAGATCCCGTTAACTGCGCGCATTAGTGCGATTGCCGATGTGTTTGATGCGCTGACTTCCGAACGGCCTTATAAGAAAGCCTGGTCGCTGGAGGATACCTTGAACTGGATTCGCGCTGAAAGCGGCAGGCATTTTGAGCCGCGTCTGGTTGAATTGCTGGAGAAAAAGCTGCCGAAGATTCTGGAGATTAAAGCCAAATACGCCGAGACCTCTATAAATGTAATTTATCTATAAGAAGTTCCGGCGTGATCACGGCGGGCTTATGTCAGGTGTTCTTGCCGCCTATTTTTCCCCATGTGTCGCGCAGGGTGACGGTGCGGTTGAAGATCAGGGCGTTGCTGCGACTGTCCTTGTCCAGCACAAAATAGCCAGTGCGTTCAAACTGGTAGCTGGTGTTGGCGTCGGCATTGGCCAGCGCAGGTTCAAGCTTGCAGTTTTTCAATACGGTGAGCGAGTCCGGATTCAGGTGCTCAATGTAGTTATCGGTGCTGCCGGGGTTGGGATGGATGAACAGGCGGTCATAGGCGTTTACCTGCGCATCCACCGCATGCTCGGCGGAAACCCAGTGGATGGTGCCCTTGACCTTACGCCCGTCCGGCGATGAGCCGCCCCGAGTTTCCGGGTCGTAACGACAGATCAGTTCAATCACTTCACCCTGCTCATTTTTCACCACATCGGTGCAGGTGATGTAGTAGGCATAACGCAGGCGTACTTCACGACCCACCGAGAGGCGGAAGAATTTTTTCGGCGCATCTTCCATGAAATCATCGCGTTCAATGTACAGCGTTTTGGTGAAGGTGATACTGCGCGTGCCCAGCGCCGGGTTTTGCGGATGATTCTGCGCAAGCATCTCTTCGCTCTGGCCATCGGGATAATTTTCGATGGTGACCTTCAGTGGATGCAGTACCCCCATGACGCGCAGTGCGTGTTCGTTGAGGTCTTCGCGCACGCAGTTTTCCAGTGCCGCCATTTCAATGGAACTGTCCTTTTTGGTGACGCCGATGCGATCACAAAAATCACGAATGGAGGCGGGCGTATAGCCGCGCCGGCGGATGCCGGAAATAGTGGTCATGCGCGGGTCATCCCAGCCGGTGACATGGCCTTCATCAATGAGCTGGTGCAGTTTGCGCTTGCTGGTGATAGTGTATTCCAGCTCCAGTCGGGCAAATTCGATCTGCTGCGGGTGGCAGGGCGCACCAGCCTCTTCGATCACCCAGTCATAAAGCGCGCGATGATCTTCAAACTCCAGGGTGCACAATGAGTGGGTGATGCCTTCGATGGCATCCGACAGGCAGTGGGTGAAATCGTACATCGGATAAATGACCCACTCGGCACCGGTGCGGTGGTGATGGGTGCGTTTGATGCGGTACAGGGTCGGGTCGCGCATGTTCATGTTGGGCGAAGCCATGTTGATTTTGGCGCGCAGTACGTGCGCGCCGTCATCAAATTCGCCTTCTTTCATGCGCTGGAATAGCCCAAGGTTCTCCTCCACGCTGCGATCACGGTAGGGACTGTCCTTGCCGGGCGCTTTCAGGGTGCCACGGTATTCGCGGATTTCCTCAGCGCTCAGGCTGTCAACATAGGCCTTGCCGGTGGTGATAAGTTTGACTGCGTACATGTACAGGTGGTTGAAATAATCTGAAGCGAAATGCAGCTCGTCCCATTCGTAGCCCAGCCATTTTACGTCGGCCTCGATGGCGTGCATGTATTCGACCTCCTCCTTGTCAGGATTGGTGTCGTCAAACCTCAGGTTGCACTTGCCATTGAATTTTCTGGCCATGCCAAAGTTCAGGCAAATTGATTTCGCATGACCGATATGAAGGTAGCCATTGGGTTCAGGCGGGAAGCGGGTATGTACAGCGGTGTATTTGCCCGAATCCAGGTCGTTCTGAATGATGGTTTGAATGAAGTTGGATGGAATTGGATTGTCTTCAGCAGTCATGTTTGCGCTTCGGTTAATGTTCAGGGGGGTGTGGTTGGTGTATGGCGGCATATTGTACATGCTTATTTTACCTGCTGTGCGAACTACAGTTGGCTTGAAGTTGAGTTTATGTGTTAAATAGTGGGGTTTTATCTGCATGAAGATCAGGGTTAAGGCTATGTTGCCCGGAGAGTATATGACTGAAGATTTTGAACTGGAATTGATCCGGCCATACCTGAATCGCGACTGCGGACTGTTTTTGTTTGAAAAAACCGATTCGACCAACGAGCAGGCCTTGCTGCAAGTCAGGGAGGGACAGGCCTTGCCGCTGGCCTGTTTTGCCGAGCAGCAGACACAGGGACGGGGACGGCGTGGTAAAGTCTGGATTTCGCCGCCGCATAGCAGCATTTATTTAAGTCTGGCCTGGCGATTTGAAGTGCCGGTGAATGAGCTGGGTGGTCTGTCGTTGGCTGTCGGCGTGGCGGTGGTTCGGGTGCTAAAAGCGATTGGCCTGGAGCAGGCGGGACTCAAATGGCCGAATGACGTGCTGATTGAGGGCAGGAAAATTGCGGGTATTCTCATTGAGACGACTCAAAACACCGCTACGGCCACAACGGCGATTATAGGTATAGGGTTGAATTTTAAAATGCCGGAAGCGGCAACGCAGTTGCCGGATCAGCCCTGGACGGATGTTTTCTCATGTCTGGGCGAGACCTCACCAGCAGGGCGAAATAGAGTTGCCGGGTTGTTATTGAAAGAATGTATGAGCATCTGTGAAGGCTTTTCTCAGTTTCGAGATGAGTTGTTGGCTGAATACCGCCAATATGATATTTGCCTGCAGCGACCGGTAAACATCTATCAGGATGAAGCTCGATCGTTGCAGGGGACAGTGACCGGTTTCGAGGTCAACGGGGCGATACGAATAGAGATTGACGGTGAAGAGCAATTGTTTAATAGCGCGGATATAAGTTTGAGAAAAATCAATCATGCTAACCATTGATATAGGCAACAGCGGTGTCAAATGGGGGATTTGGCAGGACGGGCAGTTGATTCTGGCCGAGGACAGCCCCTATCAGATAGGTTCGCTGCATGCGACTTTCGACAAGATCTATTCGGGTGCGCCCTATCAGGATACTGTCTGGGTCTCCTGCGTTGCCGGGCCTGATGTTGAGCAGACGCTGACGGACTGGATTCGCAAAGAGTGGTCCATCGAGCCAATATTTTTACGCACCACCTCTGAGCTGGGTGGCGTTTATAATATGTACCCGCGACCGGAGGAGCATGGTGTCGACCGCTGGGCGGCGCTGCTGGGGGCGAAAAAATTATATGATGCCCCCGTGTGCATCATCGATGCGGGTACTGCAATCACCGTTGATTTGATGGATGCAGATGGTGTGCATCGAGGCGGACGAATTATGCCCGGCCTGAAGATGATGCGAAATTCGTTGTTGCAGAATGCAGCAGGGGTGAATAACGCAGAAGGCGATTGTCCCGGCTTTGCCATCAATACCGCAGATGCGGTAACCAGCGGCATCATGCATATGCTGCAGGCAGGGCTGCTGGAGGTTTGTGCCTCAGCCCGAGAGCGTCTGGGTGATAAAATGAGAGTGATATTGACGGGCGGCAATGCGGAAGAGATGCTGGCTTTACTGGCTCAGGTAGAGGGTGTTCATGTGGAGCCTCATCTGGTTCTGTATGGCCTGTATAATGCGTCACAGCTGTAACTATGTTTTTCGGGCTGGAACGGATCCAGTTGAAAAGAGCACTAAATTTAAGCGGAATAGGTAGTCATGCGCTGGTTGTTTTTATTTGTATTGATGTTGAATATTGCCTATGTGGGGTGGGAGTTGAGCCAGCCTGAGATGGTGCCGGCTGAGCCGGTCGTCGACAGGCGCGTACCCGGAATTGTGCTGCTGAGTGAAATTGGGCAGGAGTCGGTAGCGGTTTCGAAGTCAGCGACAGAGCGCCTGCCCGATGAAGGAAAAAAAAAGGCGGCAGCGCAGGAGGCGGACTGCTTTACCCTGGGCCCATTCAGAGAGCTGGAAAAACTACGGGCAGTGACCCGGGGGATAAAAAAATACGTGGTCGCGGCCTCGTTTCGCAGTCATGAAGAGAGAGAGCAGGAGCGGTTCTGGGTGTATCTGCCGCCCGCCGGCAGCTTTAGCGAAGCTAAGGAGCTGGCAGGCAGGCTGAAAAAGATGAGAGTGAATGACTATTTTATTGTTAAGTCAGGCCCGCAGATCAATGCTATTTCACTGGGGCATTTCGCGGAGAAAAAACGGGCTTATACGCACGCTGAACGTATGACGAAGCTGGGACTGAAGCCGGAAGTGGAGATATTGTTCAAAAACTATACGATTTACTGGCTGGATTACGAGATCGCTTCAGTAACAAGTATTCCTGACAGCGTCCTCGCGAAGCACATAACCGGCAAAATTAATCATTTAATCCGGGATTGTTCGTGAAAAATGGAAATAAATCGGCTTAATCGCTAATTATCTCAATATCCGCATTGCTTTAGCGTGCCGGGTTCCCTAAAATTGCCCGCCTGTTTAGCCGGTGTAGCTCAGTTGGTAGAGCGCCTCACTTGTAATGAGGATGTCGTGGGTTCAACTCCTGTCACCGGCTCCAGTTTTATCAGCGGTAATGCTAAGTTACGGTTGACAGATGCGTTGTCCTCAAGCATTATACGCGGCTTGATTTTGGGAGGGGTTCCCGAGTGGCCAAAGGGGGCAGATTGTAAATCTGCTGGTTCTACCTTCGGAGGTTCGAATCCTCCCCCCTCCACCATTATTAGACTGAGTTAAGAGTTTTGGAGGCGTTGACAGATTGCGGGTGTAGTTCAATGGTAGAACTTCAGCCTTCCAAGCTGAATACGTGGGTTCGATTCCCATCACCCGCTCCATAACTTGTTGAGCTCGACAGATTAATGCTCATATAGCTCAGTCGGTAGAGCACTTCCTTGGTAAGGAAGAGGTCACCGGTTCAAATCCGGTTATGAGCTCCATTAATAAGTTTTAAGTTTTACATTAATTTTACATTAACAATTTAAGATCCGGGGGAGACATTTAATGTCTAAGGCAAAATTTGAACGAAATAAGCCCCACGTCAATGTGGGCACAATTGGTCACGTTGACCATGGTAAAACGACACTGACGGCGGCGCTGACAAAAGTGATGTCAGAGCTCCAGGGTGGAGAAGTCAAAGCTTTTGATCAGATTGACAATGCCCCGGAAGAAAAAGCACGCGGTATTACCATCTCTACCTCACACGTAGAATACGAAAGTGTAAACCGCCACTACGCCCACGTAGATTGCCCGGGCCATGCTGAC
>JAVVEE010000050.1:0-19033 GCA_032251315.1 Gammaproteobacteria bacterium | reverse complement strand
GCTGCCGAGCGTACACGGATGTATTCTCAGCGCGTCTTGATTGAAGGGTATCCTTTCCATGTAACTCAATAGTAAGTTAAAACAGCCGAAGGTACGTTGCCTTTAACTGCCAACTGACTTCTGCCAACTACGTTTTATTACTTTCCGGGCAGGAATTCTTCTTTCATCTGTTCCAGCGTAACGTGGCGAACGTCTTTGCCTTTCACTAAATAAATAACATACTCACAGATATTTTTGGAATGATCACCAATACGTTCCAGCGCGCGGGCGGCCCAAATGACGTTCAGGCTGCGTTGAATCGATCTTGGGTCTTCCATCATGCGGGTAATTAACTGGCGCATGATGGCTTCGTATTCCTGATCAACTTTTTTGTCTTCTGCTACGGTAGTGACGGCGGCCTCAACATCCATGCGGGTAAAGGCGTCCAGTGCGTCGTGTAGCATTTTGCGAACGTGATCGCCAAGATGACGAATTTCTACATAGTGTTCTTTCATGGCGCCCAGATCAATCAGCTCGCCGGCCATTCTGGCTACTTTTTCGGCTTCATCACCAATGCGTTCGAGATCGGTAATGGTTTTAATGATCATTAATACCAGACGTAAATCGCTGGCGGTGGGTTGGCGGCGGGCGATGATGTGGGTACATTTTTCGTCGATGGCCACTTCCATGGCATTGATTTTGAAATCTTCATCAACGATGCGTTCAGCCAGAGCGGCGTCGCCTTCGACCAGTGCTGTACAAGCGCTTTGTACGTGATTTTCAACCAGACCACCCATGGTCATGACCTGGTTTTTAAGGTCGTCGAGTTCTACATTAAACTGCTGTGAAATATGTTCGTTCATTTTTTTATCCTGACGTTATTAACCGTAACGACCCGTTATGTAATCTTCCGTTTGCTTCTTTTCGGGATTGGTAAAGAGTTTCTCAGTGCCACCAAATTCAATTAAATCACCCATGTACATAAAGGCAGTGTAATCAGAAACACGTGCTGCCTGTTGCATATTATGGGTGACGATTATAATGGTGTATTCTGATTTTAGCTCATAAATCAACTCTTCGATTTTCAGTGTCGAAATAGGGTCGAGCGCAGAGGCCGGTTCATCAAGTAATAATACTTCGGGCTTGATGGCAATGGCTCTGGCGATGACCAGTCTTTGCTGCTGACCACCGGACAGGCCGAGGGCGCTGTCATTCAGGCGGTCGCTGACCTCAGACCACAAGGCGGCTTTTTTCAATGCCCATTCAACACTTTCATCAAGTATATGACGTTTTTTTATGCCCTGTAAACGCAGTCCATAGGCGACATTTTCGTAAATTGATTTGGGAAACGGGTTGGGCCGTTGGAATACCATGCCTATGCGTCGACGTAATAACGAAATATCTACATCGGGTGCATAGATGTTTTCACCATCCAGAGTGATCTTTCCGTGTACGTGTGCATTGTCGACCAGATCATTCATGCGATTGAAAGTACGTAACAGGGTTGACTTGCCGCAACCACTTGGACCGATAAAGGCGGTGACGCGTTTTCTCGGAATCACAAGATTAACCTCATGAAGCGCCTGTTTTTTACCATAGAACAAATTTAGATCATTGACGGTGATGCAAATATCTTCGTCTTCGATATTTGATAGAGAAACATTCTTTGATATAACCGTCGGATCGATTGCATGCGTTCTAACGTGGTTGCTCATAATATTATCCAGATTTAATTATCTAAAGCTTTATATTTTTGACGCAAACGATTGCGCAATATAATCGCTGATAAGTTCAGTAGTACAATAACGAGTACCAGCAGGAATGCTGTGGCATATACCAGTGGCCGCGCTGCTTCGACATTGGGGCTTTGGAAGCCAACATCATAAATATGAAAGCCTAAATGCATGAATTTTCGATCCAGATGTAGATAGGGCATGTTGCCGTCCAGAGGTAATTCAGGGGCAAGTTTTACTACGCCTACCATCATCAAGGGTGCGACTTCACCCGCCGCCCTGGCAACGGCCAGTATCATGCCGGTCATAATAGCCGGACTCGACATGGGCAGTATCACTTTCCAGATGGTTTCGAATTTGGTTGCGCCCAGCGCAAGGCTACCTTCACGCAAACTGCCGGGTATACGAGAAAGCCCTTCTTCGGTGGAAACAATCACCACCGGCAATGTTAATAAAGCCAGCGTTAACGATGCCCACATTAAACCGGGGGTTCCAAAAGTGGCGCCGGGCAGGGCTTCAGGGTAGAACAGTTGATCGATGTTGCCGCCAAGAAAATAGACAAAGAAACCCAGGCCGAATACACCATAGACAATCGAAGGCACGCCGGCCAGATTGTTAACCGCGATACGGATTATACGAATCATGGTTCCCTGTTTAGCGTATTCACGTAGATAAATTGCCGCGATGACGCCCAGAGGCGTTACCAGTGCAGCCATCAAAAGCACCATCATGACGGTGCCGAAAATAGCTGGGAAGACACCACCTTCGGTATTGGCTTCGCGGGGGTCTTCAGTCAGGAAGTTAATGAAAGATTTTACATAAGTAACCCCTTTCTCCAGGGCATTCATGGCATTGGGTTTCTGTGCGGAAATAAAGGTGGCCATAGGCAGTTCTACCACGCGACCATCCATGACTTCAAAATGTGCACTGTCACGTTCAATCTCGCTATAGAGTCTGTTCAGATCCATTCTCAGAGCCTGATATTTTATATCCAGCGCTTTTTTCTGCGCGTCGATAGGTGCAATATTTTCCGGTGTCAGATCGTTGGTTAAGGCCAGTTTTTTACGCTCAAGCCGTAGTTTTTCCAGTTGATGATTAATGGTGCCAATAGCGCCTTTTTCAAGGCTTTTGATTTCAGTGCGCAATGCGGTGACTCGTTGCATGCGCTTTTCCAGTTCGCCCCAGGCCGATTCGCCTTCAACAACTAACTCGCCCTGTTCATTAACCTGTTTGAGATAACCATAAAAGTCGCCCCATTCAACGCGTTCCAGAACGATTAGATTGCCGGGTTTTGATTGCTGTTTGATTTTGTGTTCGGCCAGCCAGCGGAAATCAGTTTGCAAATCTCTATTGCCGGTTTTTATCAGCAGGCGGATGACTTTAGGTTCACCCGCCGGCGCTTCGCCATAGCCGGATTCGGTGTACTGTTTGGCATCGACACTTTCTGATTCGATGATTTCACCAATAACTTTTACCTGTTGAGTCTCATCGGTGAAGTATTGCATTTCAACAATGTCAGCCGGCCAGAAATGCCCCAGCCCGCGTACTGCGATCAAGGCCAACAGGCCAAATACAATCAGTACGCTGACGCTGACGGCGCCGGCATTCAGCCAGATCCAGGGTTCGCCACTGCGCCACCATTTTTTAATATGATTTACTGAGGGTTTACTCACAATATTTTCCAGACAATGTCATTTATAAACTGCTGTAGCGTTCGCGTAATCGTTGTCTCACCACTTCAGCGACGGTGTTAAACATAAAGGTCACAATAAACAGCACCAGCGCGGCGAGGAAGAGTATACGGTAATGCGTACTGGCTACAGCGGATTCAGGGAGTTCCACGGCAATGTTGGCAGAGAGCGTGCGCATGCCTTCAAAAATGCTCATGTCCATGATGGGAGTATTGCCTGTCGCCATCAATACGATCATGGTTTCACCTACGGCTCGACCCAGGCCGATCATCACGGCTGAAAAAATACCCGGACTCGCGGTTAATAATACAACCTGTGTCAGGGTCTGCCAGGGTGTTGCACCCAGAGCGAGAGAACCGTTGGTCAGATGCCCCGGCACACTGAAGATGGCGTCTTCTGTGATGGAGAAGATAGTGGGAATCACTGCCAGGCCCATGGCAATGCCGACCACCAGTGAATTTCTCTGATCGTAGGTGATGCCGAAATTTTCGAACATCCAGAGCTTTATATTGCCGCCGAATAATACCGCCTCGATAGACGGAGCCAGAGCAAAGGCGGCCCAGACAATAAATATGACGACTGGCATTAACAGCGCCGCTTCCCAGCCCTTGGGCACCAGACGACGCACATTCAAGGGGGTTGTCGCCCATAAGCCGGCAAACAGTAGAAGGCCCGCGGGCACCACGATTACGAGGGAAAGGACGGCCAGCAGGTTTTCCTCCACTACGGGGGCAAACCATAGCCCGGCCAGAAAACCGAGAATAACGGTGGGTAACGCTTCCATTACTTCGATGCTGGGCTTGACCAGATTACGCATTTTAGGCGACATGAAATAGGCGGTGTAGATGGCCCCCATAATAGCCAGCGGCATGGCCAGAAGCATGGCGTAAAAAGCCGCTTTCAGGGTGCCGAATGTCAGTGGTGCCAGGCTAAATTTCGGTTCGAAATCGTTGCCTGAGGAGGAGGACTGCCAGATATATTTAGGTTCGTTGTAACCTTCATACTGAACCTTGCCCCAGAGTGAATTCCAGGACACTTCGGGGTGCGGATTATTAACCGCATAGTTTAGAAATTGACCATCGGCGGTTTCTACAAATAATTTATCGGCACGCGATGACAGCGCCGCACGTTTGATTTCTTTGTCGGTTAATTTTGTTTCCAGTAGCACTCGATCTGCCGTGGTGTGGTACAGCAAGATATCGCCTAGCTGATTTATAGATACCAGGCCTTTACGACGCATTTCCGGTAACAAAATGCTCAGGGAGTGATTGGATTTATAACCACGCACATCTACCAGACGATACTGATTTTTATCGTCACGTTGTAATGACCACTGACGCACCGAACCTTCGTTATCGGCCGCGATTAAGGAGTTCCCCCCCAGTAACATTATCAGCTTTTCTAACCGGCGCCCCGGTTCTACCACTGTTAGCTGGCTGATAAGCTCTATCGATTCGATATCGTAAATATTATAAAAATAGACCTGGCCTTTTTTATTGGCCAGATACAACCACCGCGCGGCGGAATCAACCAGCATAAAGTCTGTATCCAGCGGCGTGTCGTGAACGCTGCTGAATTGAGGCTCTTCCAGTTCATAACCTTTTTCCGCCAGATAGGATTGCACCAGAAATTGACGGTTACGATCAATCGCCAGTAGCGTTAACATTTCATCATCGCGCACTATTTTTAAGTGTTTAATGTGATCAATGGCTTCTAAAGTTAATGGCTCATCGCCATAGGGGAATGAAACCATAGGAATGAGGGTGCGTTTGTCGTTAACAAAATTTACACGGTAGGCGATATCCAGAAACAGCAGATGCTGATTATCGAGCACCAAAGCCAGCTGCCGGCCTTCGGCATCGACTTTGACTATCTGTGAGATTTCTTCAGCACCATTCAGAGCTATCTGTTCACGATTTACTTCCTCGCCATTTTCCAGACTAAAGAAAACCATCATGCCATCACTTTGAATTCTGACCGCCAGCGTGCCACTGTCATCAATGGCCTGATAACGGGCATCATTTTGCGTAAAAGGCGAGTCAAACTGGTGTTTCAGTTCCACAGTCGGGGACTGGAATATGGGAAACACCACCCAGAGCAGGTAAAAGAAGATCAGCACAATAGCGAAGATCACGCTAATGCCACCAAGGCCAATGGTATACCGGGCCAGTTTGTCGACAATAGCCCGTTTGCGCTGGTGCCAGTTCTGCTCAGTGATGCTGGTATGTTTCATACGCGGTATTATATTACTAATTTATGACAGTTTTGTTACAGATGTGGTTGATGTCTAAAACATGGGGTAGGGCATTGGTCCGTAGCTAAATCCAGATAATACCAAACCTTTGATCCGCGAAAAACGCCAGGGATGCGAAAAAGGCGTTGGTTGGGCTGATTCAGGATGCCCAACGGGTTTCGGTAAATTCACCATTTTATCGGGGTTCGTGCCTAAACCCAGCCTGCGCTCCGCCATCAGTGGGCTTATTTTAAAAAAAACAAAAAAAGGCCGCATTACGCGGCCTTTTTCTGGTTTTGTCCGACTAAGCCTAATCAAGCTTGGCCAGTTCTCTTTCCGCTATTTTGGCTGAGAGGGGAACATAACCGTCCTTTATCACCACTTCCTGACCCGCTTTTGACAGTACCATCTTGATGAACTCGCGCTCTAAAGGTGCAATTGGCTTGTTCGGGTGTTTGTTTATGTAGACATACAGGTAGCGCGATAACGGAAAGCTGTTATCAAGTGCATTTTCGGCAGTGGCTTCAACAAATGGCTTGCCTTCTTTTTTGCTGAGAGGGACAGCTTTAACACCTGAAGTCTTATAACCAATACCTGAATAACCGATGCCGTTGAGTGAAGAGGACACGGACTGGACGACTGATGCTGAGCCGGGCTGTTCGTTCACGCTGTTTTTAAAGTCACCTTTACACAGGGCATTTTTCTTGAAATAGCCGTAGGTTCCCGATACGGAGTTGCGACCGTATAGCTGAATGCTGCGATTTGCCCATGAACCCGTCAGGCCGAGGTCGCCCCATTTGGTAATGTCTGAATCGGCACCACATTTGCGCGTGGCTGAGAAAATAGCATCTACCTGTGGAATAGTTAAGCCTTCGATGGGGTTATCCTTGTGAACATAGACGGCCAGAGCGTCGATAGCGACACGGATTGCTGTGGGTTTGTAGCCATAACGTTTTTCAAAAGCGGCGATCTCTTCGCTTTTCATTTTGCGACTCATGGGGCCCAGTTTGGAGGTGCCTTCAGTCAATGCCGGTGGCGCTGTGGAGGAGCCGGCGGCCTGTATTTCGATGCTGACATTCGGGTATTCACGTTTAAATTCTTCTGCCCAGAAAGTCATCAGGTTTGCCAGTGTGTCTGAACCCACGCTGCTCAACTTGCCGGATATGCCACTGACCGCTGAATAATCAGCTAGTTGGGGGTCTACCTTTACATCAGCGACCGCACTACCTGAATAGATTGCTGCTATTAAACTTATTAATGTGATTGAGCGATAAAATTTCATTGTTTTGTACTCCAGTTGATTTAACTGTGAAGAATTATGCAGCCATTATGTGACAGTTGTGTGAATGTCTGGTTACATTTAGATGACAGAGTGTAAAAAATGTTCACCGCAGAGGAAGCGTAAAGTAGATTATAAATGCGATGCAACCGATTAGCGTAGCGTAATCGGATGCATCGCTACAAAATCGGTATAAAACATCAACCGCGAAGAACGCGAAAAAAACTTTAATAATGATTCTTTTGCTCTTTTCGCGTCCTTGGCGTCTTTCGCGGACTGCAGAGTTTTATTTTTCATCTGTGGCGAATGCTTTTATTTGATGTTCAATCCCCGGCTGACTGCTTCATTTTTCCTGATAGACGATTCGCGCGGCGGGGAAAAAGCAGCAGAATTCGGAGCCCTTGCCCGGTTCGCTTTCTATGTGTAATTCAGCATCATGGCGACGCAGTACCTGTTTTACAATCGCCAGCCCGAGGCCGGTGCCGCCGCTGGAGCGGGAGCGGCCCACATCTACGCGATAAAAACGTTCAGTCAGGCGGGGCAGGTGTGCGCTGGCGATGCCCGGGCCGTTGTCACGTACGCAAAAGCGCGCTGAATCGCCATAGGGCAGCCAGGCAATGTAAATTTCACCGCCTTCCGGAGTGTAATTAACGGCATTGGTGATCAGATTATTGAAGGCGCTGTAGATCTCTTTTTCGATGCCCCTGAGTCTGAGGTCGGTATCAATGTTGAGCTTGATAGTGTGCCGGCCCTGACTGAGCTGTTCGGCTTCGGTGACTATGCTGTTTAATATACTGGCTACGTTTATAACAGCGTTGCTATTCAGGCTGGCAGCTGGGCCGGTATCAAGGCGGGAGAGCAGCAGCAGGTCTTCAACCAGCGATTTCATGCGCTGTGCCGGGGCTTCTATGCGCTCGACATAATCTTTTAAGCTCTCCCTGTCACACTGTTCACAGTCTTTCATGGCCTCCAGGTAACCCATAATGACGGTTAAGGGGGTGCGCAGTTCATGGGAGACGTTGCCAATAAAGTCACGTCGCATGGTCATCAGGCGTTGAATATGGGTGACATCGCTGATTATCATGAGCCGCTGATCCTTGCCGTAAGGCGTTATTCGGATATTCAGCGTGCGGCTGCTATCTGTCGGCGATGCTATATCCAGGTGTTCACTGTAATCACCGGCCAGCAAATAATGGATGAAATGGGGATTGCGAATAAAATTGCCAATGTACTGGCTCTGATCGGAGGGTTTGAGGCTGAGCATGGAGGAGGCGGCTGGATTAAAGCGAATAATGTGACCCTCTTCATCGAGCACGATGGCGGCATCAGGCAGGGCGGTGGACATGTTCTGCCAGCGTCTTAATAAATCAGATAGGCGTTTTTTACGTTTGTTACTGCTGGTCTGGATACGGTGCATGCTGAAGGCAAGGTCGTCGAATATGCCCTCAAATTCTTCGTTTTTGGACAGCCCTCTTTGCATCCATTTTTGAAAATGCTGATAACGTTTCGCCAGTGAGATCAGGTAGACCACAAAACCCGCCACAACCCCCCAGAGGGGCAGCCCCAGCAGCAGACCGAATATCATAAATAGAAAAACGGTGCCGGTGATGCGCCAGAATTCGTTTGACCAGAAGGATGACATTAGGAGGTGATTAAGGCCTTGGTGCTATTGATTGGAAAATCTGTATCCGGAACCGCGTACAGTCTGTACCAATTTATCATATCCATAAGGGGAAAGCAGCTTGCGTAAGCGCAGAATATGAACATCCACCGTGCGTTCTTCGACGTAGACATTGCGCCCCCAGACCATATCCAGCAGCTGCTCCCGGCTGTACACCCGGTCGGGATGCTGCATGAAGAACTCCAGCAATTTGTATTCTGTCGGACCTATTTCGACCGATTTGCCGGCTATGCTGAGTCTGTGTGCCTGAATATCCAGCATGACCTCCTGCACCTGCAGGCTGCCTTCTTGATCATTACTGCTACGGCGTAACAGCGATTTTATTCTGGCGAGCAACTCTTTGGGAGAGAAAGGTTTGGTAAGGTAGTCATCGGCACCGTTTTCGAAGCCCTGTAATATGTCCGACTCTTCGCCCCTGGCGGTTAACATGATCACCGGAATTTTTTTGGTTAAATCATCGCGGCGGGTGCGGCGCACAAATTCAGGGCCGGTCATGCCCGGTAACATCCAGTCCACCAGCATCATATCCGGTAACATTACCCCCAGTTTCTCCAGCGCCAGTTCCGCATCATCGGCTTCTACTACGGCATAGCCGGATTTTTCCAGTGAAAAACGTAGCATTTCACGAATCTCCGAATCATCTTCGACTACCAGTATGTGTTTGCTACTCATTCGATCCTGATCTCATCGTTTTACAAGATGTACATTAGAATACTAAATTATGACAACTTTATGACACCCGTTCATGATGATACTATATTTCTGATGATATTCAGCAACAGGAAGGTGCAGGCCGTCGCCAATCCCAGCTTTGGAATCCACGGCGGAAATATGGTGACACCTTCAGGCTGAGGCTGTTGTTTCTTTATTCTGATCAGGGCCAGATTAATCAGGATAAAAACAATCAGAATAAGAGAGCTAGTCATCTCCGCAAGTGTGACCATCGGCAACATAATGGCGAAAACCAGTATCAGTAAGGCGACCACCAGCGTGCTGTTAAGAGGTGTGCGGGTAGAAGAATGTATTCTGGAAAACCAGGCGGGTAACCAGCCACGGTTGCTCATGCCGTAAAGCAGTCGTGATGCCATCACCAGCTGTATCAACGCGCCATTGACTACGGCAAACATGCCAATCAGGCCGATGAACACGGGGGATCTGCCTGTAGCGGTGCTGTAAATGAGCGCTAACGGCGCATCGCTCTTTGCCAGCAGATGGGGCTCTATCTGCAAGACCGCAATGATGGTGACAACAGAATACAGCAGCATGGCGATAATCAGGGCCAACAAAATCGCCCTGGGCATGGTGCGTTGCGGAGCCTCTACTTCTTCGGCTACGTTCACCATGTCCTCAAAACCCAGATAAGCATAAAAAGCCAGGAAAGCACCAGCAAAAACCCCTATTATCGAATATGCAGGCAGCGCTTCCTGCGCGGTCTGTAATGTCGGTTGTATGACAGGAACATTAGTGACGCCGACCCAGATGACCAGGCCCAGGCCGGCAATTTGCAGTAGTGCGAGAAAAGAGACGACAGCCACAGACTGTTTGATACCCCAGGCGGCCAGCGCGGCCAGAATAAAAAGCAACAGGGCAATGATGAGCGCTGAAGGAACGAGCTGAATTGCGGGGCTGTAACTACTGAGTGTGGCTTTGAAATAGCCGGCGAATGCATGGGTGATTGCCGCCGATGACAATATACCAGCACTGACGATGAGCAATCCTACTATCCTTGACAACCAGTGCAAATGAAAGCCTTCATATAAAAAAACAGAAACACCGCCACTCTCCGGAAAACGGGCCGACAGTTCGGCGTAACTTAACGCAGAAAAGGCGGCGATAACCGATGCAGCAAGAAATGACAGCGGTGCATAATAACCGGCTTCCCCTGCCACCTTCCCCAATAGGGCGTAGATGCCGGCACCGACAATATTACCCAGCCCGAAGAATGTAATTAACGGTAAAGTCAGTGCTCTTTTTAATGTTTTCTGACTTGTGTCCATGATTTAATAATGAACGCTCTATGAGGTTGATTACATGATAGTGTGTTGAAAAAATGAAAATTACACCGGTAAAAATACAGGCATAAATCATTCTCTAATTTCTATTTTAGAGAGTACCATTCAGACAATAAAATTATCGATGAATGTTTATCGCCCGACTTAATACAAGTGTTATCAGGCTTACTAACAAAATGCATGGAAAGGATACCCTTCAATCAAGACCGTCAGCAGCAGGGATGTTGCTGCCGAGCGTACACGGATGTATTCTCAGCGCGTCTTGATTGAAGGGTATCCTTTCCATGTAACTCAATAGTATGTTGTAAATAATATGTTATTAAATAACGAGTGTGTTTATGAGTACTGCACGCTGGGAACATTTTGAACACGAGGCCGATATCGGAGTGCGCGGTATTGGCCCTACATTGAGCAGTGCTTTCGAACAGGCCGCTCTGGCACTGAGTGCCATCATCACTGATCTCGAATTAATCGAAGCACATGAGGTGGTAGAGATTAACTGCGTTGAAGAGGATATTCCGTTGTTGCTGGCTGACTGGTTGAATGCATTGATCTTCCAGACGGCTACACGAAAATTGTTGTTCAGTCGGTTCGAAGTCAATATTAATGGCGCACACTTGACGGCAAGCGCCTGGGGTGAACCGATCGATATTGAAAAACACCATCCTGCTGTTGAAATAAAAGGCGCGACTTATACCGCGCTGGATGTTCATCAGCAGGCAGGGGAGTTCGTGGCGCAGTGCGTGGTCGATGTATAAATAGTTCAGCTGAGGTCAGATGTAATGGACATTAATCGCTTCCAGAAAGTTTCCAGTTATCAGTGGCGTATCGAGCCGCACAATGGCATGCATGTGCCGGCCATTATTTTCGCCAGTGAAGATCTAATCTGTGACATGGATGACAAAGTTTATGAACAGGTCACCAATGTGGCGCGGTTGCCCGGCATCGTACAGGCCTCTTATGCCATGCCCGATGCCCACTGGGGATATGGCTTCCCCATCGGCGGAGTGGCTGCTTTTGACCCCAAAGAGGGTGGTGTAATTTCCGCCGGCGGTGTCGGTTTTGATATCTCCTGCGGAGTGCGCACTTTACACACCGACCTGACGTCAGGGCAGATGCTGAACGAACAAACAAGGCTGGCCGACAGGCTCTACCATACCATCCCCGCCGGGCTTGGCAGCACCGGCGGCATTCACTTAAATCATCAGGAGATGGATGCCATGTTAAGCGGCGGTGCGCGCTGGGCGGTTGGTCGAGGTTATGGTCAACAAGGTGATCTGGAGCGCATTGAAGAGTACGGTTGCATGCTGGGGGCTGATCCGGAAGCGGTTTCTCTTCATGCCAAAGAGCGTCAGAAAAACGAGATGGGCACACTGGGTTCAGGTAATCACTATCTTGAAGTGCAGAAAGTGGTTGAAATTTTTCAGCCGGAAATTGCCACCGCCTTTGGTATCAAGCTTAATGATATCAAGGTCAGCATCCACTGCGGTTCGCGCGGACTCGGGCACCAGATTGGTACCGAGTTTTTGAAAAAGATGGTGTTGAATGCAAATGGTTATGGCATTACTCTACCTGATCGAGAACTGGCCTGTGCGCCGATTGAATCGAGTCTGGGGGAAAATTATCTCGGTGCCATGCGTGCGGCGATTAACTGCGCACTGGCTAACCGGCAGATCATTACACACCTGACACGTCAGGCATTCGAGCATGTATTTCCGGGCAGCAAGCTCGATCTGCTTTATGATGTTTCGCACAACACCTGCAAGCAGGAGGAACATATAATTGGCGGCGTCAGTAAGCAGCTGTATATTCACCGCAAAGGTGCCACCCGCGCTTTTGGCCCCGGCCACCCGAGTCTGCCGGCAGCGTTGCGCCAGGTCGGCCAGCCGGTGTTAATCGGCGGTACCATGGGCACCGCCTCCTACATTCTCGCGGGCACCGAGCAGGGCATGACACACGCCTATGGTTCAGCCTGCCATGGTGCGGGGCGCAGCATGAGCCGGCGTCAGGCCACCCGGCTCTGGCAGGGCGAACGCATCAAGCATGATCTGGCGAGCAGAGGCATATTAATTCGCAGCCCATCCATGCGCGGTCTGGCAGAAGAGGCGCCGGACGCTTATAAGGATGTCAGTGCCGTGGTTGACGCAGCCGACCATGCCGGCCTGGCCTGTAAGGTGGTAAAGCTGGAACCGATGATTTGCGTGAAAGGTTGATGGCATTTTTAAGCTCCCTGGAGAAACCGGGTGGTGCGTCTCTACCTCACACAACTTATTTATTTATATCTTTCTCAAACTCCACATAGGTTCCGGGGATCTGGATGTATCGTAATACGGTTGAGGTTTTTCTGTAATCATGCCGTCGTAATAGGTCGGTTAGGTTCAAACCGATGCCGAGATATAAATTACGCTCCTTGCTTTCAAGCGCGTCGCTGAATCCTCGGGTGTAATAGCCGGCGTGTAATTCAATGTGTTTCATAAAGCTGTTGCGAAAATATTCAAAGCCATTCAGTTTTAAAGCGAGCAGGTATTTGGAGTTTTCGTAATCAGTCGTAAAATCACTGTGATTTGGATGCAGGCCGTACTCCCAGCGCAAATCAATTTTGCTTGCCCAGTCCGGCTTGAGATACAGATAATAGCCGAACAGTGAGCCGACACTGTTGGCGATGAAATCCTCTTTGGAAAAACCATACGGGCTGAATGAATCACCTGCTTCCATATAGCCGAGAATTGCCAGTGAGGATAAGGCGCCGTATAGTGCCGCATCATCCCTGTTGATGCACCAGGTTTCATATAAATACGAGAGTCCATGCGCAGTGACATAGCTGGTGTAAAGATGGCCGATCTTGTCGGCGCCGCCACTGTCGGTATCATTCTGAAACCAGCCTTCTGAAGTGGCCTTAGGTGAATTGCTGAAGTAATCCCATTTGGCAATGCCCCAGGCGGTAACAACCCCGATTCCGGTCAGGTTGGCCTTTAGAACGCTTGATCGTTGTTGCTGTAATGAGGCTTCAGTGGTGCAGTCATTGATCAGTGCGTGCGCATTTAAGTTGAGTGCGAACAGTAAGATTAATAACGTCTTTATGCCATTTTTTGAGGTTATAATCTGCACGCTACCACCCTGAACAAGCCTTTTCCAAAGTGTAACTTAAAGACCGCTGGCTTAACCATAATTTAACTATGAGTAGTCTGTTCCTGCCGCGAGCACTGAGCCGGTTAATGTTTAATACTCTGCCACTAAATTGACCTGGATCATACAAAAATTGTGTGAATTGTCTGAAAGTGTAAGTTTATTTTATTATGGTCTTTGTGATAGCTGAATGCTTTTTCAAGGTCCGGACTGACTATCATCGGGATACTATTTATGAGTGATTCAAAACGAACATCCGAACATCCACAGGCAGCCTCTGAGCAGGATACTTTTACGGTCAAAGTGGGTCTCGCTGAGATGCTTAAGGGTGGCGCGATTATGGATGTTACCAATGTCGAGCAGGCAAAAATTGCCGAAGATGCGGGTGCGATTGCCGTGATGGCGCTGGAGCGTATTCCTTCTGATATTCGCCGGGACGGGGGAGTGGCGCGTATGTCTGATCCCGACATGATCCGCCAGATTCAGGCCGCTGTATCCATCCCGGTGATGGCCAAGTGCCGTATCGGGCATTTTGCCGAGGCACAGATTCTGCAGGCGCTGGAAGTTGATTTTATCGATGAGAGCGAAGTGCTGACACCCGCGGATGAAGCCAATCACGTCGCCAAGCATGACTATAAGGTTCCTTTCGTCTGTGGCGCAACCTGCCTGGGCGAAGCCCTGCGCCGTATCGGTGAAGGGGCCGCCATGATGCGCACCAAAGGTGAGGCGGGCAGTGGCAACATCGTCGAGGCGGTTCGCCACATGCGCACCATTCAAAATGAAATGAAGCGCCTGACCATTCTTGGTAAAGAGCAGCTGATGAGCGCAGCCAAAGAGATGGGAGCGCCTTACGATCTGGTCTGTTATGTCGCGCAGCACGGCAAATTACCCGTGCCGAATTTTTCTGCCGGTGGCATTGCCACCCCCGCCGATGCTGCACTGGTGCGGCAGCTGGGTGCGGAAGCGGTGTTTGTCGGTTCGGGTATTTTTATGTCGGAAGACCCGGAGACACGCGCGGCGGCCATCGTTAAAGCCACGACCTATTTTGATGATCCGGATATTCTATTGCAGGTCAGCAGTGGCCTGAAATCGGGTATGAAAGGGCTGTTGATGCATGATATTTCCCCCGAGGATCGTCTTGCCAGCCGCGGCTGGTAAATGTCACGGGTGTGTTGTTGAGTTGTGCCGATGACTAATAGGGTAGGTGTGCTTGCCTTGCAGGGCGCGGTTGATAAAAATCTCGAGATGCTGCGGGCGATGGGTGTTGACTGCCGGCGGGTTCGCTTTTCTCATGAACTGGATGAATGCATCGCACTGATCATCCCCGGTGGCGAGTCGACGACCATGAGTCTTCTGATTCAGAAATTCGATCTGTACGATAAACTGCGTGAGTTTGCGATAGAAAAGCCGGTAATGGGGATCTGTGCCGGCGCGATCCTGATGGCAGAGCAGGTCGATGATGCCAGAGTGACCCCGCTCAATATTATGCCGATGAGCGCGGCACGCAACAAGTACGGCAGGCAGGTGAGCAGTTTCTCTGCTGATCTGCATCTGCAATTCGACCCTGATGGTTTGACATATCGGGCACACTTCATTAGAGCGCCCGGCATCGAATCGAACAGTGAAAAGATTGAAGTACTGGCGCAATATAATGGTGAGGCTGTAATGGTGAGAATGGGGCAGCACCTGGCGCTCACTTTTCATCCTGAGTTAACTGACGACAATCGAATTCACGCATGCTGGTTGAAAGGGTTTCATCCTGCATTTAAATAGGTGCTGTTATGCAAGCTTCAAATTCAACTGTTTCATCAAGTCCAAAATTACCAAAGCCTTTTTCGCTGCCGCTCAAGGTATTGCCGCAGGCATTACACAATCGTTTTCTGGCCAATATCATTAACAAGATTTTAGTCAATGACCTGAACGATGGTGAACTGGATTTTTTACAGGATAAATCAGTCGCCATTGAGATTAGTGATATCGGTATGCGTTACCAGATGACGCTGTCCGGAACAAGATTGGTTGGCGCAAATGCGCAGGCTGATAATGACTTGACCGTGAGAGCATCGTTGTATGATTTTATGTCGATGGCAAGCCGGCAGGTGGATCCAGATACGCTGGTTTTCCAGCGCCGTCTTGTCATGGAAGGCGATACCGAACTCGGTCTTGGGCTGAAAAATTATCTTGATGGCATGGATATCGAAGCATCCAGAGCGCTGAGTCTGGTGGAAACATTTTCAAAAAAAACCATGCCGGTTTACAAAAAACTATTTGGTTGAATTTGAATTTTTTTGTAAGGCGTTAGTCCACAGATGAACACAGATAAAAGAAAAGACCTGATCCGCAAAGAACGCGAAGGACGCAAAAAAGGCAAAAAAAAGAATAATTATTAAAGTTTTTTTCGCGTCTTTCGCGGATCAAAGATTTGTTCTTATCTGCGTTTATCTGTGTTCATCTGCGGACCAAATTTTACTTCACGCTATCTCTAGCTTCAGGCTAACGAGTCGTAATAGCGTGCGCGGTAGAGCAGTCTCGGATGTGCTTCGTCATCGGTGAAACCGCTGCGGTCATGCAGTACGTTATTGCTGATTAATCCCCAGCCCGATTCCAGTACCAGACGGTAAATAAACCGGCTGTCCGATTTTAATAGACAATCAAGCGCGGCCACGGCGTTTTGTGTGACATCATCCTGTTTCCAGATGACATTGTGCGCACGCGCGGTGTAGCGCATGTGCAACTGGCCATTGGTTCGGACTGAAAACACCGGGCCGGCTCGCTCCGGCCGAATCAGTACACCCTCAATCACATTTTCCGGAATGGTCATGGCATCCACTTGCATCAGCGCCTGAATGTATTCGGGGCTTTCATCGCGTAAATGAATGTAGGCCATGTCATAATCCATGACGGCGTTTTCTCCACCCTGTTTCGCAGGGCGAACACAATGCAGATTCAGTGCGTTGATCTGCTGCTCGGGTGAGTTGTAATAACCATCGGTATGCCAGTGAATGGCGTGGTTGGTGTAGGGGATGTAGCGCTTGTGCAGGGCGTCATTCTGTACCTGCAATGCGGTAATGCCGTCATCATCGGCGCCCATATTTCTATTCAGATTGCACAGGCTGAATTGTCCGGCCAGGTCGAAGGGTATGTCTTTGTCAGGGTCTTCACCGCTTTCGCTGACATAGACCGCCATGTTGGTTTTTCTGTAGATTTTTGTCAGCGCCTGCTTTTCCGCCTCGCTCAACTGGTGAGGGTTTTTGATGGCCACCACCAGTTCTTCAGCTTTTTCAGGATAGTTGGCAAGTTTTTCCTGTTTCCATGCCTCATAGGCGGAAGCATTGTTCAGATCAAAAGGATTATTTGTGTTCATCATGTTTACGAGGCGGTTTTATTTAAGTGCTGTTCAGCCGATTCCATGCCTGCACCGCCATGCCAGTATCCGTTGCAGGTGCCCGTGGGTGATAACGCTTCCAGTTCAACGGCGGCGGTCTGTATCGATTTTCCATCGTTCAGACAATCATGAAAAATATTGATGATCTCTGCCGTAGATTTTGCCTGCGGGCTGATACGCAGAATGTCGACGCCCAGCTGTTTCAAGTCTTCAATGTCAGTGATCAGATTACAACTTTTGGCCGATTGCGTCTGAATGCCGTTGATCACCAGAAAGGGCTCTTCTTCGCGCGTTGACATCAGCATGCCATCGGCATCTTCAATGCAGCGCAGCTGGCAGTCATCTTTTTGCAGATTATGATGACGCGCGGTGAAGCAGCGTGCAGAAAAAGCCAGCGGTAATCGGCCATAAACAAACACTTCGGTTTCGACGCCTTCAGGGCGTTTCTGCTGCATATCGGCCAGGGTGTCACGTGACAGCTCAACGGGAAAAACCCAGCGCCGCAGCCCCTGATCGGCCAGCAGTTGTAATGTTCGTGAATTGTAAATATTGATCGCCGGGCCGGTTACAAAACCCGGCTTTTGGGATAATAAATTGATCGCAGCCATGTCATTGGCTTCGATTATATACTGCTCATTATTGCAGATGTTTTTCAGTTTGCTGAGTTCAGAGTTCGCTTCAATCAGGGTCAGTGTTGACAGCACCACCTGCTTGCCCGCCTGCTCAAGTTGTGCCGCAATCTCCAGCCAGTCCTGGTCACGCAGAAGTCGCCGTTTTGAGCAGACGGTTTCGCCCAGATAAACGATGTCTACAGGGGTCTGTGCAATTTGCCGGTAAAATTCATAGACGCTGTCTCTGTCCCAGTAATACAGGATCGGGCCAAGGGATAATTTAGGTGTAGATGCGCTCATGTTGTTACTGCCATGGGCGGTGATAGGCGCCAAGCGTAGTCTGCGAACCTTCAGATACCTGCTCCAGCGCTTCCAGCCAGGCTGCCTGTGGCTGGTAATTTTCAGGGTCGCGTTGACAGGCGTCGAGTGCTTCGCGCCAGACTTTGCTGACCTGATCGATGTAAGCCGGACTACGTTGGCGGCCTTCAATTTTTATCGCCGCGACACCGGCCTTTTGCAGTTCGGGCAGCAGCGCCATGGTGTTCAGGCTGGTCGGTTCTTCCATCGCATGGTAGGTATTATTGTTGACCTTGAAGCGGCCCTTGCACAGCGTCGGATAACCGGCCGATTCGTCTTTAGTGTGGCAGTCGATCAGTACATTATTGAGGCGAGTTTCAAGGCCGGCATCCGTCTCTTTCCATTGCACGGCGCTGGCTGGTGAGCAGGCCCCGAAGGTGTTGGGTGACTGGCCGGTAACATACGATGATAGCAGACAGCGGCCTTCGACCATGACGCATAAGCTGCCAAAGCCAAACACCTCAATTGGCACCGGGCTGTTTTCGCACACGCTTTTAATTTGTTTGAGTGAGAGTACGCGTGGCACGACCGCGCGTTGAATGCCGAAGTTTCTGTGATAGAAGTCAATCGATTCCTGACTGGTCGCCGACCCCTGTACGGAAAGATGCAGGCGCAGTCCGGGCCAGCGTTCGGCGGCATAATCCATGATGCCAATGTCAGCCAGTATCAGCGCATCGACACCGAGCTGCCCGGCATGATCAACTGCATCCTGCCAGCGCTGCCAGCCTGATGGCTGAGGGTAGGTGTTGATGGCAACGAAGACTTTGCTGCCACGTTGATGAGCGTAAGCAATGCCATCACGGGCGCGCTGGTCATTGAAGTTGAGGCCGGCAAAATGACGGGCATTGGTATCATCTTTGAAACCGATATAAACCGCATCGGCACCGTTGTTTACGGCGATTTTTAACGAAGGTAAATTGCCGGCAGGGCAGACCAGTTCCATTTT
>JAVVEE010000049.1:0-19164 GCA_032251315.1 Gammaproteobacteria bacterium | reverse complement strand
CTGCTGCCGAGCGTACACGGATGTATTCTCAGCGCGTCTTGATTGAAGGGTATCCTTTCCATATAACTCAATAGTAAGAAAGGGTGTACGCCTTTTTTTTCGAGTAAATTTATGCGTGCTTTTTATGGTTTTATAAAGCAAAAACTTCATGCACTAACGGCTAAAGATCATTGCATTGGTGCTGCATGAAGTCATACACTATGATGAATATTTTCGGGAGTATAAAACAATGATTACACAACACGATTTGTTCGATCCGATTGAGGTGGGTGATTACACTTTTCCTAGCCGAATTATTATGGCACCAATGACGCGCAATCGTGCCGGTGAGGGCAATGTCCCCACCGAGATGAACGCGACCTATTACCAGCAGCGCGCCAGTGCAGGCATGATAATTACCGAAGCCACACAGATATCACCGCAGGGCGTGGGTTACCCGGCGACACCGGGGATACACAATGATGAGCAGGTGGCGGGCTGGAAGCGGGTGACCGATGCGGTGCACGAAAAAAATGGACATATTTTTTTACAGCTATGGCATGTCGGGCGCATCTCGCACCCTTCGTTACAGCCCGACGGTCAGTTACCGGTAGCACCCTCTGCCATCAAACCGGAAGGTGAGGCCTTCACCTATGATGGTTTGCAGGAATTTGTTGAGCCGCGTGCACTGGCAAAAGACGAGCTGCCGGGCATCATTGCGGATTATGTCAACGCCGCACGTAGAGCCATGCAGGCGGGATTCGAGGGCGTGGAAATTCATGCCGCGAATGGCTATCTGCTGGATCAGTTTCTGCGCGATGGCAGCAACCAGCGCGAAGACGAATACGGCGGCAGTGTCGAGAATCGGATGCGATTACTGCGCGAAGTGGTTGAGGCGGTGTGTGCGGTTATCGGCAATCGCAAGGTAGGCGTGCGAATCTCTCCCGAAAACAGCTTTAATGATATGCACGACAGCGATGCACAGAATACCTTTAACGCCGTCACCGAAATGCTGGATGGTTTTAAACCGGCCTATCTGCATGTGCTGGAAGGCGATATGGGCAGCGACAAACGTGAGCTGGATTATGCGCAGATAAAATCACGTTTTACCGGGCCGTACATGGCAAATTGCGGCTATGATTTTGAGCGTGCCAATCAGGCGGTGAAAAATGACGAGGCGGATATGGTCTCCTTTGGAACCCTGTTTATCTCAAATCCTGATCTGGTGGAGCGATTCAAAACCGGTGCGGAGCTGGCAACAGCTGATAAATCAACGTTTTACGGTGGCGACGAGAAAGGCTATACCGATTATCCGGCACTGTAGATTCGCTGATGCTCTGAGAAAAACAAAAGTAGTGTAGTGCACCGATTGATGAATAATTAAAAAATTATATGCGGTTCACAGATTGATCAACCGGCGTCTGCTAAACTATTATTGATTTTTTATCGGGAGATGTGAACATGCGTAAAACAACAATATCAATGATACTGGCCCTGTCGGCCTTATCCAGTAATGCAAATGCGGACGCCCTGGGCCTGTATATAGGCGGCGGTGTCTGGGATCACGACCCATCGGGCAGTTTTGGCACCGTCGGTGATGATCAGATTAATATGGAATCGGATCTGAAATACAGTGGTGAGAAAGACAGCTACGTCTACGCCGCGTTTGAGCATTTCGTGCCCCTGGTGCCGAATTTGCGCGTGGAAAGAGCGACCATGGGCCATACCGGCACGGTAGCGACTGGTTTCACCTTTAATGGTGTTCCTGTTTCGGGCAATTCGGCCATCAACATCGATAACACCGATGCCATTCTGTACTGGCGCCTGCTGGACAACTGGGTAAACTTCGATTTCGGCTTTACCGCGCGTAAGCTGGATGCCGATTTTAGCGTGGGCAACGAAAGGGTCGCCGTCTCTGAAACCATTCCCATGGTGTATGTTGCCGCTCAGTTCGATCTGCCTTTAACCGGTTTATCTATTGGTGCAGACATCAATACCATCAGCTACTCCGACGCCAGCTACAACGATGTACGTATTCGCGCTCTGTATGAAATGGGCGTGATCGGCTTTGAGCTGGGCCTGAAAACCACCAATCTTGAATTAAAAGGCCTGGATAAAGTCAATGCCGACCTTGAATTCAAAGGCATGATGGTAGGCGCATTCCTGCATTTCTAAAGCTTGAACATCAGGCAATATGATCGCCTGAACGGAAATGCAAAATTGAAAAAGCCCGGCAGTGAAAACGCCGGGTTTTTTTATGGATGCCTTTCGATCTACCAATATCAAACCAAACAAATCACAACAAGAATTTTGTTCGCGTTATAATGCCAAAAACGCGATGCTTTATTAATTAAGTTATATGGAGAATTTTAACTTCAGTGAAAATATTTTTATTATTATTCGCCTTGCTGGCGGCAGTATTGCTGGTGTTCTCGTTTCCAGAAAAAACAGACGATGCATCACCATTAACCGGTTTGCCCTGGCAGATTGAAATTATGCCTGACGGTTCGACTCAGGTTTTTGGGCTGCATTTGGGCACAAGCCGGTTATCAGACGCGCTGGATATTTTGGGTCACGATATGGAACTGGCGATTGTTGCCGGTACCGGTGAGGTCGGTGATCTTGAAATGTATTATGGGAATTACCGTGCTGGCTTGCTCTCGGGCAAGCTGATATTGCAGACCAGTAGCAGTGAAGAAAATATTCAGCGCTGGCGTGAGCAGGCGATAAAGTCAGAATATATGTCGAGCGGCCAGGCTGTAAAATATCTGCCATCACCGGATGATTTGCCGCAGGTGCTGGCAGAAACCATAAGCGGCATCACTTTTATCCCGTCGCTTAATCTGGATGAAGCGATAATACAGGCCCGCTTTGGTGAGCCGGAACAGCGCATTCAGCGAGAAGGAGTAACCCACTGGCTATATCCGGAAAAAGGTCTTGATATAGCCGTCTTTGAGGAAGCCAAAGAGGTCATGCAATACGTGCTGCCACAGGATTTTCAAGTACAGAAATAACTAATTAGGAGGCTGTCGGATTCAGGATGAATCGGCTGCGGAAGCGGAGCGCACTCACCGCAGAAAGAACATAATTATAAGTAGACAGTTAAAAGTTTTTAACCGCAAATTAATAACTGCCAACTGCCAACTGCCAACTGCCAACTGCCAACTATTTTTTTCGTTCCTCTAAAGGCGAACACCGATGCCGAGATGGAAACTGGTTCGACTTCTGGGGTCGTGAAGTGACCACAGATGCAGTTGTTGGGCAATCACTACCGGATAGGTGTACGGACTTTTACCGACCTTGCCACTCTGGGTATCACCAATGTTGCCGAGGACGGAAATGAGTCTGCCCTGAGCAAATGTGGCGGTTTCAAGATAGCCCTCGTGTTCAACCATGAACCGCCCCAGTGGCTTGTCTTCCAGCAGGGGTCGTTGCGACGAATCAAGTGGATAGGCCAGAACCTCGATCTGCGTCATGTTCTCAAGATTGCTGGTATTGAGAATGGTGCCGCCCCAGAGTACGGTCTTTCCGCGACTGATTTCAGGCTCGGCGACAACGCTGCGAGGGGTGAGGGATCGATCAACCCCGGTGGTATCGAAGTCGGGCGAAGTCGCGCATCCCGCGAGCAGGGTGATGAGTAAAGCCACTGGGGCCAACAATAGAAATTTCTGGTGCATGCTCGTTCTCCTTCGCCGCTTCAACGATAGTAATGCGGATAATAGGGATAGTGCCAAGGGTAATAGGGGTAATACCACGGATCATACCACCAGTACGGTGGGTAATTATAATCGGACAGCTCCTGTTCCTCCGGCCATAAATAACGCTGTGACACGTCAACGACCGGATGCTCATAAGGGAAGTCCCCCACCTTGATCGTTTCAGTTTTGATAAGGCGGCCGATGACGGTAATTTTTCGATCACGACTGTAGACTGAAGGCTCTAAAAAATCATTTGCTTCAGCGATAAATCGACCGGAACTGTGATCGGAGACCTGAGGTTTTCCCTGTTCATTCAGCGGGTAGGCGAGAATGGTCAGCCAGCTGGTATCCTGCCGGTTTTCAAGATTAAGAATGACGCCTCCCCAACGTACCTTTTGTGACAGATAGGCCTGAGGCTGATCTCGAACTTCTGCCAGCGTGGGAGCGCCCTCCAGTGACTGTTTGATCTCCGGCGGAACGTGAGAGGCGCAGGCTGACAACAGCATGGCAAATGATAACCCTATAAATAACCGGCTGGAACGTAATTTAGTTTTCATAAACGTCACCTGTTGGAAATATTTGTTCGACCTGAATCCGTGGCTTAATCGCGGATTCAGGTTTGAGTGAAATATATTAAAGCTATCATAATTCCGCGAAGTTTTTTTTACCAGACGCTGCCAGTGTGTGTATATGAAGATTTTTTATAAAAAAAGAATGGTTTTTTTCAGCGTTGCTGTGTCGAATAGTTTTTTATCTGGTAAATAGCATGACCACAGATAAATAGTCAGTTTAAATCTCCAGGAATTGCTTGATGACATATTTTGCAGCAAAGCCGACAAAGCCCAGGCCCAGTGAAAAGAAGATAACCAGAGTGCCGAACTTGCCCGCCTTCGATTCCTCTGCAAGCTTGTAGAGAATAAAAATCATGAGCAGCACCAGGCCGCCAATTCCAAGGATTAGGGAAATTTCTTCGAATTCTGCAATAGTCATATTTTGATTCACGATTAATAATGAGGTGGCATTTTATCTAATAAACAGGACTTAAGCGAATAACAATAATTCTGCATGACCGGTTAAAGCTCACTTTTAGCATCTTTGATGATGATCAGGCCGCCGCGCATAACCAGAATCGAGATCATCATGCCGATGAGGAGGTCCGGAAACCTTGAATCCAGAAGGTAAACCAGGCCACCGCCGATAATAATGCCCAGGTTGGCGATAACATCGTTTTTGGAAAAAATCCAGCTGGCGCGCATGTGCACTTCACCTTCTCGGTGTTTGGCAATAAGTAGCAGACAGGAGGTGTTGGCGATCAGCGCCAGTAGACCGACTGTGATCATCAGCAGTGATTCCGGATCGCTGCCCCAGATCAGTCGACGCAGCACATCAACGGCGACAATCACGCCAAACAGAAGCTGTAAGATACCGCTGGCAAAAGCGGCCCTGATTTTAAGCGCACCGGCTCTGCCAACGGCGTACAGCGAGATGCCATAGATGGTGGCGTCGGCCAGCATGTCCAGAGAATCGGCGATGAGGGCGGTGGACTCACTGATGATACCCAGGATAATTTCAATTAAAAACATCACGGCATTAATGCCCAGTAGAATAATTAAAACTTTGCCCTGTTCGCGATTGTTGATCTCTATATCGCAGTCGCAGTTGGCCATATTTATTTCCAGCTATTCATTTTTACGCAATGCCAAAGGTCTGCCGCAGCAGATAGCCGGTGAGAAAAGCCAGGGCGGCAGCAGTGCCACCGGTTAGCAGAGTAAACAGGCCGGAGACGATAACCGGTTTGGCAAACACCATGCTTTTTAGCATGCCAATAATAAAAAACATGATTGCAGCAATAACAGCGCTAAAGATAAATTGTTGTTGCATATCCAGCGCGGGAATAAGGAAGGGCAATAAGGGCATCGCGCCAACGATCAGAAAGGCAGCAAAGGTGCTGAGTGCAGACTTAATCGGATGAGGCTCGGCTTTCTGCAGGCCATGCTCTTCGGTGAGCATGGTTTCAATCCACAGATGCCGATCCTGACTGATGGTGTTAATGATTTCATTGAGGATATCGCCCTTAAAACCTTTCTGCTGAAATATCTGTCGAAGCTCTTCACGTTCGCCCTCAGGGATTTCATCGATGTGCTGTGCTTCGGTATCCCTGATGCTGTCTGCGAATTCACGTTGTGCTTTGATGGACTCATAATTGCTGACGGCCATGCTGAAACCATCTGCAAACAGATTGGCAAAGCCCAGCACCAGCGCCACCGTGGGTGAAAAACCGCCGCCAATCACACCGGATACGACTGCGAAGGTGGTTACGCAGCCATCAATTCCACCAAGCACAGCATCTGAAATGTTCTGCGATTTGGCAGGGCGTCTGAGCCGCTGTCTGATGGCATCAGGCTGATGTTCCTGGACTAGAGTTTCATTAGGGGAGTTCATAACTGGCCGCCGATAGCAATAATTCAGAAAGCGTTACATTCAGTATTATATAGCATGAAAAAACGCACGAATGATACTCACTTACAGATCAGAGTTAATTGCAAATCTTGTTTATCTTGAAAAAAGATTATTATTCACCAGATTGCCTTAAGTATGAGAGTCCCTGGTTACAAATATCCGTGGTTCTTCAGGTCTATATATGTTTTTTCATATAAATGAAACATATCAAAATGCCCCTGTTATAATTAAAATTAATATCAAAAATGCCTAAAAGAGTCTTTCAATAATAATAACGAGATGTGCTTAAAACATTACCGATTTAATGTTAGGCCATCTATTTGAGAACCACAGGGAGTATCACCCATGTTAAATCTAACAATAAAACAAAAGCTTTATGGTCTGGTAGGCATCGTTATGCTGACATTTGTCGGAATTGTGATGGTTTTTGCCTATGCCACCACTTTAAAGGCTGCCGGCGAAGCTAAAGCTGCGCAGAATATTGCTATCCTGACTGCAGAAGCCGCTGCCAGAATTAACATCTTGCAGGCACGCCGGGACGAGAAGGATTTTCTGTTACGCAAAGATCCAAAATATATCGAAAACCACGCTAAAACCATGTCCATGCTTTATGGGCATCTCGAACAGTTACGAACTCTCATCAAGTCCGAAGAAGGTCTCAAGGCCGTCAGAGAGTTAACCGATCTTACCCATGAATATGAGAAAGACTTCCAGACGATGGCCAACACTGAAACCCGAGTGGGTCTAAATGAAAAGAGCGGCCTGCTCGGTAATTTGCGTCAATCTGTTCACAATGTAGAAGAAAACCTGAAGAAATTCGATAACGACAAGCTGGCGGTGAAGATGCTCATGATGCGTCGTCACGAGAAGGATTATCTGGCCCGTGAAGACGATAAATATGTAGGACGCATGGCTGAGCGCAAGGCGGAATTTGAGACTTTGTTGGCAAAATCGAGCATTCCGGTGGCGGAGAGAAATAAAATCACCCGCAATATGGATAACTACCATCAGAATTTCAATGCGCTGGTAAATGGCATGAAGAATGTAAACGTGGCAATTTCAGATTTTGGTGCAAGTGTACATGCTACCGAGCCGGCGTTTGAGAGCGTTGAGCATCTCGTCGAGCAGTTAGAGGCGGAAAATGCCGCTTTTCAGGAAACGGTGAATAACCGGGTAGTGGTAATGCTTATTATTACCATGCTGCTCGGCGGTGCGGTGATACTGACCGGTGTCATTCTACTGGCACAGGGGATTTCACGAGGACTGAGCGAGGCGGTGCAGGCATGTAAGGATTTCGCAGCGGGCAAGCTGGGTCTGGGCCTTCAGCCCAAATCCAATGATGAAATCGGACAGCTGATGTCATCGCTGAAAGAGATGGATGAAAACCTGATGCGCGTGGTGAATGAGGTTCAGGAGTCGGTGGTCAGCATCGGTAGCGCCTCGGCGCAAATCGCCCAGGGTAACATCAGCCTGTCACAGCGCACCGAAGAACAGGCTTCGTCGCTTGAAGAGACCGCTTCTTCAATGGAAGAGATGACCAGCACAGTCAAACAGAACGCCGACAGTGCCAGCCATGCCAAGGAACTGGCCGATGAGAATAATAAAAAGGCGAGCGACAGTGCGACTATCGTTTCCCGCACGGAGAGTGCGATGAATGATATTGATGACTCCTCGAAGCGCATCGCTGACATTATCGGCACCATCGACGGCATTGCTTTCCAGACCAATCTGCTGGCGCTGAACGCAGCAGTCGAGGCCGCTCGAGCCGGTGAGCAGGGCCGGGGTTTTGCCGTCGTTGCATCAGAAGTGCGTTCTCTGGCCCAGCGCTCTGCTGAAGCAGCCAAGGAGATCAAAGGTCTGATCGACGACAGCGTAAGCAAGGTTAAGGTAGGTAATGGGCTGGTGAAAGAGTCCGGAGATGCACTGGATGCTATTATTGAGAACGCTAAAAAGGTTGCGGGCTTCATTGATGAGATCGCCATCGCCAGTAATGAGCAGGCGGTAGGCATTAGTCAGGTGAACGATGCCGTCACCCAGATGGATAGCATGACCCAGGAAAATGCGGCACTGGTTGAGGAGGCTGCGGCAGCCAGTAAGGCAATGCAGAATCAGGCGCATAATCTGGACAAGCTGATGACCTTTTTCAGTATTAGAGGGCAGGCTCGTAAAGCAGTAAAGAAACAGGCTGAAAAGAATCCTACGCCAGTAGTAACAGTACCCCAGCAGCCAGCACTGCTGCCGTCTTCATGTAGACTATCGCAACAAAATGCAGAAGAACAGTGGGAAGAGTTCTAGGAGTTTAAAAAATAGACAGTCGGCAGTTAAAAGCCGGGTATTTAAGGCATTGGTCCGTGGACACAAATAATTTTTTCAATATCAATGCCGGTTCAGGCGTCCAAAGTCTTTGCAGCCAACTGCCAACTATCTCTACATCCCATTCCCGAATTTATCATGATGAATTTTCGTGCTCTCACGCATAGTTTTCAGCGCTTCAGCATAACCTTTCAAGATACCCAGTGCCCACGAAATGCGTTCCCTGAAATAAGCATCGTTTTCAGCGTTGTTGTCGGCGGCGTTTTCGTTGAGTACGGTTTCGACATTACGCAAAATCACCTGCTCGGGAATGTAACAAAGCCGATTGTTTTTATAGCTGCTCATGCGCAGTTCAGCGACCGGATAGGCGCCGCCGTCACTGGATGAATCGGTGACGATTAATGCAGGCTTGTGGCCAAGTTCGAAGCGATTAAATAACAGAAAAAAGTTTTTCAGTCCGGAAGGAACCTGACCGTGCCATTCGGGCGAAACAATGACAAAACCGTCACTTTCACTCAGCTGTTTTTTCAACGGTGCCAGGCGCTGGTTCCATTCGGGGCTGTCTTCCCACACGGTCTGGTCCCAGAGCGGCAGGGGATTATCGGCCAGGGCATAAACCGAAGCTTCTATATCGGGGTGCTCAGCTTCAAGGGTCTGGCTTATATGGCGCGCGACTTTTTCACTCTGTGAGGGATTGCGGTGGCTGCCGCTGATGATGGTGATTTTCATGATGATCCTTTTAGTTCTAAATAATTAGAGAATATACAGGATACAGCTAATCTGGCAACCTTGTTGCCCATAGTGAATTGCGCTGCTCCAGATAGCGGGTATAAAAAAGCCGCTGATTGTTTCCAGTCAGCGGCTTTTTCAATCAGCTTATCAGCCGGATCCGGACGTTATTACTTGCCCAGTTTGGCTTTAATCGCATCGATAACGGCATCACTGGAAGTCGCATCGACTTTCAGCAGCATGCCTTCGTTTTCGTAGAAACCAATCAGTGGTGCAGTCTGGTCGTTATAAACATTCAGGCGGTTGCTGATGGCTTCTTCGGTTTCATCTTCACGTTGAACCACTGGTGATCCACATTTATCACATACGCCTTCAACTTTAGGCGGGTTGGATTTTATGTTGTAGATTTCACCGCAGCCGGTGCAGGTGCGACGGGTAGTCAGGCGATCAAGAATAACTTCGGTCGGTACTTCGATGCTAACAGCGAAGTCCAGCTTCTCGCCCATTTTTTCCAGCAGCACTTTCAGTGCTTCAGCCTGGGGAATAGTGCGCGGAAAACCGTCGAGCAGGTAACCGGCTTTGCAGTCATCCTCTTTCAGACGCTCTTCCATAATGCCCATGATCAGGTCATCAGAAACCAGATCGCCGGCCTTCATGGCGGCCTGTGCTTTTTTGCCCAGCTCGGTGCCGGCAGCGACTGCGCCACGCAGAATGTCGCCAGTGGAAATTTGGACAGAACCATCCATTTTCGTCAGTAATTTTGCAACAGTGCCTTTACCTGCACCAGGCGCGCCTAATAGTATCAGTTTCATGGGGTATCCTCGGAAATCGTTAAAGTCTGTGTAGAGATGGCATGCTTTATCCCATCTGTGCACGTAAAAAAGAATGCGTATTTTCTTGGTTTTAGGCCATTAAAGCAAATAAATTTACCGTAGACGCTCAGCGCAGGCGTCTGGTCGGCTGCATTCGCAGTAATGATTTAGATAGAATACTCAATAACTTAGCGTTTTCACCAATTTCTTGATGGGTTCCGGTCGGCTACGCACTGTCCATGACATCCATTTTCCCCCAGGCTTTCTGAGTCTATGTTTTATTGTCGTAGTGCCAGCGTGACATGGCCAGTTCTTTGATCACCCAGGCACGAGTGGGCTTCAGTGAACTGTCACGCAGGGCCTTGGATCGAGTACTCGCCTGAATGCTGATTAGCGCGAATGGTTACTAGTCACTGGACAACGCTTTCTGAATCAGCGGCACCAGAGGCTCCGGCAGATTAACGCTGCCCGAGAGTGCAAACTGCTGCGCCGGCTCGCTCATTTTCCGCCAGGTTTTGCGGATGATATCGATCCATTTGGCTTCATCGTATTCAGGGTGCTTGGTGGCGAAGGCCAGCATGTAGTGTTCGATGAAAACCAGCGCCGCAACGTCTTCCACCAGCTGGGTATCGGGATTGCTCTTCAGCGCTTTTTTGCCCACAGCCTGCTTAACCCGTTCCAGACTGGCCTCGTCATAACCCGCCTGCGCCATCAGCTCCGCCAGCGTATTGGCATGAAAGGTATACAGCGCGGTGCGCCACTGATGGTAGCCCTTACGGTCCATCGGGTAATCGCTACGCGCGGATTTCCAGCGCTGGATATGCTGGGCGCGAATCGCCAGTTTCATCACCTCATCGGCTTCCGGAGCAAAGCGTTGCAGCATGTCAGACATGTAGTGTGAATATAATAACTCCTTCGGCCACTCCCTGTTTTCAGCATCGGTGACGGTATTCGGATCTTCGCTGTTGGCCTGATCAATCAGATCGCGTGCTTTTTCGTAGGCTTGCTGTGACATGCGGTTTCTCTGTAGTTGAAAATATAGGGGCGATTCATTTATCGGTGTAGCCGGCGATTATACCCGACCGGCAGGCAAATATTTAGTCGAATATTTACAGGCCAAACCGTTCTTATTTGAGTATTATTGATTCAATATAAAAATCGAACCCGATGATGAATAAAAGTCCGCTGACCATAACTATCGACGAAGGCCTGCGAGCGCTGGACGCTCTATAATCTATAGACCGATGAGTTTTGTGTAGCTGGTTGCCGGAGATTTCAGCGTGTTCAGTGCCGCTGTGGCAGCGACTGTTTTTGCACTGCCGGCGAATGGCAACAAAAACGTATTCCGGTTGTCCTGATAATTGACGCTGATCTGGTCGCCGACCACTGGGCGAAACAGCGTGTTGTTGAATTCAGTGAAGTGCGGGTGCTCACGGTAGGAATCAATCACCGCCCTGTGGCAGAAACGCACCCGCCAGCAGAAACGAAATTTGCTGTCTTCCTTCAGGGCCTCGCCCGCGAAGACTTCGCGAACGCCGGGAATGGTGGCGAGCAGCTGACGTCCCTGTTCCATCACGGCATAGCTCTGCTGGTCGTTGATGCGTTCCACGTTATACATAATGAGCTGTTCGACCGGTGCCCAGGGTTCGCACTGGGTTAACACTTCAGCGGCGCGCCCGGCACTGCCCCAGAGGCGCAGGCAGCGTTCCACTTCATGGCCGATGGCCTCTTTCACGCCCGCCTTCAATTCAATGAAGCTGCCGTTGGGGTTCTGTTTTATCTGCGCGCGCATGGTTTTGGCGGCGATATCCGAGAGCGCGGTAAAGTAGTTTATCTTGGCCACACCCAGTGAGGTCAGACGGCGGAACTGGTCTTCATTGAGGCCGCTGCCGCCATGAATCACCAGCGGGATGTTGACCGCCTGATTGAGCTGTTTCAGGCGCTGAAAATCCAGCTTGGCACGGCCCTTCATGCGGCCCTGTACCGTGCCGATGGAGACGGCGAGGCCGTCAACCCCGGTGCGCTCGACATAGACTTTGGCTTCGGCGGGCACGGTGAAAGCGGACTCGCCCGGATGCTGTTCGGCATCTTCGCCTTCCACACCGGCGACATAGCCCAGCTCGCCAATCACCGGCACGCCGCAACCGTGCGCCATCTCCACCACATCACGGGTGAGCTGAATGTTCTCCGGCAGATTACGGTTGGAGGCGTCGATCATGATGCTGTTACAGCCCAGGTTGATGGCCCGGGTCGCCGACTCGAGGCTGTGGCCATGATCCAGCTGGATGGCCACGGGCACCGAAGCGCGGCGGGCGGCGGCCTCAACGGCGGGCAGCATCAGCTCGTAATCGTAGTGGGCGAAATGCGGTTCGGCGATACTGAGAATCACCGGCGCCCGACACTTCTCCGCGGTCTCCATCACCGCTTCCAGAAAATCGAGGCTGACCAGATCAAAAGCACCCACCGCATAGTTGTTTTGGTAAGCGTGATAGAGCATGTCGCGCATGTTGACCAGTGCCATGATGTACTCCTCGTTAGTGTGTTTAACCTGAATCCACGGATAAGCCATTGATCCAGGTTTAAGTCTATGGCCGGTTGTCAGCAGGCCGTATGGTTATCATCGTGCAGGCGTTTTTCCAGTTCGGCCTGCACCAGTTCCAGCGAATGAGCGCGCACTTTGGAGGCCGCGAAGTGGTAGTAGTTCAGCTTGCATTTGACAGGCAGGTGCAGCGCATCGCGCCCCTCATCTTCAAACTCTACCCAGGCCAGAATGGGAATGTCATTCTGGCGCTCATCGGCGCACACCCAGGCCCGCGCTTCCAGAATCATCACAAATCCCGGATAATCAAGCAGTGGTAGCCGCAACGGCATGGTGAAACGCCGTTTTGCGCGCCGCCACAGGTTATACAGTGTTGCCTCGACCTCATCGTCGCGCTGTGCGCAGTAGGGGACGTCTGCAATCCTGCTCACGCTTTTCTCCTAGCTGGTCAGGCTGGCGAACAGGGTTGGCAGCTGCTCCGGCAGGCGATCGACATTATCGATCACGGTGTAGTTGTTGGCGCCGAAAATACGCTTCACGTAATCGTCGGCATGCGGGTCGAGCGTCAGGCAGTAGCTCAATACACCCTTGCCGTAGAGCTCTTCCACCGCCTTTTTGGCGTCATGGCGAAGATGCTGCGGATCGCGTTCATCAATATCCGCCGGCTCGCCATCGGTGACCAGCAGAATAAGTTTGCGTCTTTGCTGCTGTTTCAGCAGATGCTGCCCGGCATGGCGTAGCGCTGCACCCATGCGCGTGGAAAGGCCACCCTTCATGCCCGCCAGACGTGATTTGGCTTCATCATCAAAATGCTGATTGAAATCCTTGAAGCGATAATACTGTACATCGTGGCGACCATCGGAGGCGAAGCCGTGCAGCGCGAAGGGGTCACCGATGCCATTGATGGCAGTGGCCACCAGCGTCGCCGCTTCCCGCGTTAACTGTAAAACGGTCTTGTCCGAACCGGCCATGGCTTCGTTGGTGGACTCAGACAGATCCATCAGCACCACTACTGAAAGGTCGCGACTCTTCACCACATTGCGCATAGTGATGCGGGTATTGGGCTGTTCGCCCATGCGGATTGAGATCATGGCGTCTATCGCCGCATTGATATCAATCTCGTCACCGTCCTCCATGTTGCGCACGCGCTGCACGCCTTCGGGCGTGAGCAGGTCGATAATCTGTTTGATGCGATGCGCCACCGGTTTGTATTCATCGAGAATGCTGTTGATGTCATCGATATCACCGCGGGGCTGACGGCGTTCATAGACCGTGGTCCAGTCGGGGCGATGCAGCTGAATCTGGTAATCCCATTCCTGATAATGGAAGGGGGCGGACACCGCCTCCTTGCCCCACATCTCATTGAAGCTTTTGGTCTTGTCGGTGAGGTCATCTTCGTAGGGACGCATTTCGGTGGCGCAGGTCCAGATTTCCTGGGCGTCGTCACCGGCCAGTTCGCAATCGAGCTCATTGGCCATTTCGATCACGCTCACCGTCTTGCGTACCTGGCGCTGGCTGGCAGGCACATATTCCAGTTCGGCATTCCAGTCGAACTCTTCAAATTCCCAGACATAGCGGTTGTCATCGCGGTAAGGAATGCGGATGCGCTCCAGAATGCGCAGACTCGGTACCTCCTTGCGCGCGGCAAAAACATTAAACAGCTCCATGCCCATGTGCCAGGAGAGCTGGTTATCATCCTGACGCTGTTCTATCTCACTATGAAATTTTTCGCCGAATTGATTCAGCTCGGCGCTGTCAGATTTCACCGAACTGTCCAGCAGCATCAGGGCAATGTGCTCAAGTACCAGCATGGTGCCATGTTCGACATCAGTCTCTTTTTCGATCAGCATCAGTGATCTCCAGAGTTTTTTCAGCCCCGGAAAATCCTTAGCCGCCTTGTACTCAACGCGCGCATCTTCCATAAAGCCGATAAAAAACATCTGCGCCGGACTGAGCTGCTCGGCGGAAATCGGCGACGAGGAGTAGCAGAGATGCGCCGCCATGTGCGCCGCAGTAGCACGGTACAGTTCCAGCCCCGGAATATTAGTTCCGCCCTGATCGATATTATCGACCGCATCGGGCATGTGCAGAATGCGGTGTTCGATATAGGGCCGGAAATCGGTGTAGTCGGCACCGGTGGGGCGTAGGAAAAAATCACGGCCCCAAAGTGCGCGCAGATAAAAGTTCAGCTTGCGCTGTACCTTGATAAAGAGCACGCCGCGCCGCTCTTTTTGCAGCATGGCTTTGGAGTCCGCCGATTCCAGATTGAAGTAGGCGGTGAGATTATTAAAGTCACGACGATACGCCTGCGCGCCGAAATTGGCCCAGCGACGCAGTCCGCTTAAGGTCAGTTTGGATAGCAGCTCATCCATGTGGCTCAGCATCGGGCGCAAACCGCGCGCTGCGGTGGAGGCTAGCTGATGTATGAAAGTCAGATAGCCGCGCAGCAGCTCGGCGTCGCCCAGATGCCGGGCCGCCGAGGGCAGGCTGCTGAACAGCAGAGAGATCACCTCGCCCGAGGTCATCGATGACAGCTTCATGGCCGCGGTTTGAATGTCGGGGATAATATCCTCACCACACTCCTTAACCACCAGCGGCGTCTCCTGCAGATAGGTCACCACCAGATCGTTGCCGCGACCGAGGTTACTCAGGGCTTTAGCGCCATCCATATAGTTTTGCAGGCCGGCGGGCGACATTATGCGCGCGGCTTCCTGGAAAGTGCCTTCAAGCACATCACGGATAACCGGTGCTGCCTCTTGCAGAAATTCTTCGTAATCTTCGAGTTTGATGCTCATAGACAAAAGACCTTTGATGCCATTGTGTCAGCGTTGCGGAAAAACAGCCGGAAAAAAGTTTTTCATGCTCTGCAACGCAACGTCTTGTGCTTTAAATTTTTACCTGCATCCGCGGTTACTATTGAGTTACATGGAAAGTATACCCTTCAATCAAGACGCGCTGAGAATACATCCGTGTACGCTCGGCAGCAGCATCCTTGCTGCTGACGGTCTTGATTGAAGGGTATACTTTCCATGCGTTTTGTTAGTAAGCCACGGATTCAGGTTTTAGCCAAAAAATGTCTGTACCGCAGCATCCAGGGTGTCGCGCATATCAGGATCATCCGTCAACGGCGTCACCATGGTCATGCTGCACGCTGACTCAGCATCCAGGCCTTTGGCGATCAACTGACCCGCGTAGACCAGCAGTCGCGTTGAGATACCTTCATCCAGGCCATGGCCTTTCAGGTTGCGGGCGCGATGTGCAATCTGCACCAGCTTCTCGGCGGTGGCCTGATCAACGCCGGACTCTTTAGTGACAATCTCGACCTCGATTTTTTCGGTCGGGTAATCAAAATCCAGCGCACCAAAACGCTGTTTGGTCGACTGCTTGAGATCCTTCATCAAGCTCTGATAGCCGGGGTTGTAAGAGATCACCAGCTGAAAATCAGGGTGCGCCGCAACCAGTTCGCCTTTCTTGTCCAGCGGTAAATAGCGGCGATGGTCAGTCAGCGGGTGAATCACCACAGTAGTATCCTGACGGGCTTCCACCACCTCATCCAGATAACAGATCGCGCCGATACGCGCCGCGGTCGTCAGGGGTCCGTCCTGCCATTTGGTGCCATCTTTATCCAGCAGAAAGCGCCCGACCAGATCGGAGGCGGTCATATCTTCGTTGCAGGCCACGGTAATTAATGGCTTGCCCAGTTTGTATGCCATGTACTCGACGAAACGCGATTTTCCGCAGCCGGTCGGACCTTTAAGCATCATCGGCATGCGCACATTGTAAGCCGCCTGGTAGCGCTCAACTTCGTCGCTGACCAGTTCGTAATAGGGCTCATCGTTAATGATGTACTGTTGTGGATCTACGGTATTTTCTGACATAACACACCTTTTAATTGGATGTAGTTGGATTTAAATAAGCGTAATACTATTTTTACTTTTCGTCTTCGGTTTCATGTTCGCCACACCAGCCGCTTTCATTGGCCCGGATCATGGCTGCACCGTGAATGCGATCATGGCGTTCACGTAGCGTAGGAGGCAAGTGGCTGACCAGACATCCATATTTGTCCCACTCACTATTTAATCTTTGTAATAAAGCATCCACCCCGGCCAGATTCCAGCCTTCACAGGTTTCAGTTTCAGGAATCAATTCAAATACCCAGGCGTCGCGGATAATTTTGCCAATAGTGGTCATGCCGCCATTGATGTCATTATTAATGCCTACATATGTATTTGGTTTGTTCATAATTCAGTTTATCTATATATACGGATTAAAAAAGCCCCTGACCGTACGGTGTGCAGACAGGGGCTTCGTGTTTTCACACTACCCTGCGTAATTAGACCGTTTTACCACGGTAAATTACCATTGAGGCACCAGCAGACTGCTTGAAGTTGTCAAAGCCGAGCAGGCGAACATGGTTGTCCGGATGCGCTTTATGACAGTTTTCAATTTCAGCCAGGATGGCATCAACATCGGTTTCGCCAAACATCGGCAGCTTCCACATGTACCAGTAATTGCTACGGGCATTTTCAGGCTCAGTGTGCTCGATGCCGGGGTTCCAGCCCTTGCTCACAATGTAGTCGATCTGTGCGCGAGTCTGTTCCGCCGTCATCGGTGGCAGGTATGAAAAAGTTTCAAACTTGCGACTGGTTGTGTCGCTTAAGCTTGATTTGTAATCTTGCATATCACTCATGGGTTTTACTCCAGTTAAATTTTCAAATTCAATGCAGGGCGGGTATTAGCCGCCCTGCGTTTGTATAGTGCGAACGCGCTTATTTGTGAGCAACATCCAGCTTGTCCACGGTATCGAATTCGAACTTGATTTCTTTCCAGGTTTCCATCGCCATCTTCAGCTCAGGACTGTGCTTGGCGGCAGCGGTAAGAATATCCTTACCTTCAACCTCAAGTTCACGGCCGGTGTTACGAGCTTCCACACAGGCTTCAACAGCAACGCGGTTAGCCGCAGCACCTGCTGCATTGCCCCATGGGTGACCCAGCGTACCGCCACCGAACTGCAAGACTGAATCGTCACCGAAGATGTTAACCAGTGCAGGCATGTGCCAGACGTGAATACCGCCGGAAGCGACAGGCAGTACACCCGGCATTGCGCCCCAATCCTGATCGAAGAAGATACCGCGTGAACGATCTTCTTTCACGTAGCTGTCACGCATGATGTCGATCCAGCCCAGAGTGGCTTCGCGGTCACCTTCCAGCTTGCCGACAACGGTGCCTGAATGCAGGTGATCACCACCTGACAGACGCAGCACTTTAGTCAGTACGCGGAAGTGAATGCCGTGGTGCGGGTTGCGATCGAGTACCGCATGCATAGCACGGTGAATGTGCAGCAGCATACCGTTGTTCTGACACCACTGTGCCAGCTGAGTGTTGGCCGAGAGGCCGCCAGTCAGGTAATCGTGCATGATGATCGGCGCGCCGATTTCTTTAGCATACTCAGCACGACGCATCATTTCATCTGATGTAGGTGCAGTTACGTTCAGGTAGTGACCTTTACGCTCGCCGGTTTCAGCTTCAGCTTTGTGAATCGCTTCCATAACGAAGTCGAAACGGTGACGCCAGCGCATGAACGGCTGTGAGTTAACGTTCTCATCATCTTTGGTGAAATCCAGACCGCCGCGCAGGCCTTCATAACAGGCACGACCGTAGTTTTTCGCAGACAGACCCAGTTTAGGCTTAATAGTACAACCCAGCAGAGGACGGCCATATTTGTTCATGATGTCACGCTCAACCTGAATACCCTGTGGTGGCCCGTTACAGGTCATTACATAGGCGATTGGGAAGCGGATGTCTTCTAAACGCAGTGCACGCAGTGCCTTAAAGCCGAATACGTTACCTACCAAAGAGGTCAGTACGTTGACCATGGAACCTTCTTCGAACAGGTCGATGGGGTAGGCGATGAATGCATAAAAACAGGTGTCGTCGCCTGGAACGTCTTCAATCGCATAAGCGCGACCTTTGTAGTAATCCAGATCTGTTAACAGGTCAGTCCACACTGTAGTCCAGGTACCGGTGGAAGATTCAGCAGCAACCGCGGCTGCAACTTCTTCACGGGGTACACCATCCTGCGGAGTGATTTTAAAAACAGCCAGGATATCGGTATCTTTCGGAGTATATTCCGGCATCCAGTAAGTTTCGCGGTATTCTTTAACACCCGCGTTGTATTTGTTGTTATCTGCCATTGCTAGCAACCTCTCGTTTGCATTTAATATGACTGATGGAGTAACTGCCACCATCTCAAAAAAACTTATGTATTGGTCCGGTGCTTCGTACCGGGATTCGCTGACTTAGCGTGGAAGAACTATAATCCCAAAAAATCATTAATAAAAATTAATATTTGTTATAAAATGAATATACATTTGTATATGATGGAGCAACCATGCACTTTACATTTCAACAGCTAAAACTATTCGAAGCGGTCGCCAGAAATTCCAGCTACACGCGTGCCGCGGAACAACTAAACCTGACGCAACCTGCTGTTTATATTCAGATTAAGCGTCTGGAAGAGCAGGTAGGGCTGCCCCTGTTTGAGATGGTGGGTAAGAAGATATTCCCCACTGTGGCGGGCAAAACCATGTATGAAGCCTCCTGCGATATTCTGGCGCGGGTTGCAGAGCTGAAA
>JAVVEE010000048.1:0-19382 GCA_032251315.1 Gammaproteobacteria bacterium | reverse complement strand
GTAGCTGTAATGACATGGAGTCAGCTTCAGGATCAGTTGAGGCAGTCTCCATTTCATTAACATAGGCCGCAGTCAACTTGATGTTCTGCCAGGGAGCCCACGCCAGTGCCGCTGTAGCCTGTGTCGCTTCCGAGTCGACGGCTGCACCATTATCGGTGGTGTCGTAACGTAAAATACCGGTCAAGCCCCTGACGAAATTCCAGTCACCCTGAAGGGTATAACCGCTTACATCGTCCACAGCACCGTCACCTGAATTATCGACAGAATACTGTGCTCGAAGATCTACATCAGTGCCGATGCGCCAGTTTGCACTCAGCGTATCAGAAGTAAGGTCATCAGCACTGGCATTGTCTACACCGTAGTTCATGTGCAGCAGTGAAACCGAACTGCCTTCCATGAAATCAAAGCGGCCCACCAGCCAGTACTGTGTGCCGGAACTACGATTGGCATCATGGAAGTTAGCGCCGGTGTCGTTACCGACAGCCGCCGCCCAGAAGAAGCTCTCTGAGTAGCCGTAGTACTCAACCGCGGTCTTGGTGCCCAGACCATTACCCACCTGAGTAAAACCGCTCTTACCACGGTAAGCACCCGGATGACTGCTGGCTGAATCGATGGACCGTTTCTGGTCATTCACCGAGGTCCACTCAGTCGGGGTAAAACCACCTGCACGGAAGTTAACCAGCGTGGCACTTCCCGGAGAGCTATCCTTGAGCACGTTAGTCCAACCTACAAAGTAGTTATGTACCTCTGTTTCACCGGTGGCAGTATTAATTTCCGCTTCCGCCCAGAAAGGCACATCCGGCGCCAGCTGACCCGCGCCAAAGAGGGCAAAGAAAGTCGGACTACCGAGCGATTTAGTCGCTGAATCGGTATCGGGCTGATCCCAGACAGTCATTTTGCCGCGAACGCTCAAGATGTTACCAACATCTTTGACCAGAGCCAGATCACTTGTTGATTTCTGAGTGGTATCCGTTTCGTCCGAAAACCCAACATCCAGTGCCTCGCCTGTTTTGGGCAGAGCAAAGCCATTGCGCATAAACCGTTCACCGGTCCAGTTCAGCCTCGGGAAGGAAGAAGTATGACACTTCAGACACTCGGCACCCGTTAGTCGGGCAAAAGATGGTGTTGCCTGCGCTGCCGGTGTAATAACCAGCATGGACGAGGCCATTGTCATCATGACAGCAGCTTTCGCTGTCAATGACCAGTTTTTAAATCTACTTATTTTCATCAAGTTATCCTCGTTTGTTATGATTGCGTTTATTATTAAGTCATTCCTTACTTCCTAAGCTCCTTAATTGTTACCTCCATACTTCCTTATTTCTTACCTCACTAATGTCTCAAAAGGCATAGTGTCTATATTTTTTTCGCAATAAAATCAGCTCGGCCCGAATCCAGTGCAAAGGTGTATCCAAATGAAACATGGTGATGACGCTCATCGGTATGCGAGTCGTGTACAGACAGTCCTAGCTGATAAATATTACCGGTAACAAAGTCGAGCCGCCCCTCTCCTGCCTGCTTGAGATTGCGGCTTAATTCAACCGTCCATTGACCCTCTGCATAGCTCGATTGCGCACTGATTGCCGGGGTCGCATTTTCATGTATCGCGTCCAGCACATAACCGTCAACTGCCACTGCGGGTTTATCCGGGTTCAGTTTTGCCCGCCAGAGTTCAAGAAAATTTCCGGCCTCTAGCAGCGCCGCAATATCGCTGGCCGGTTTAAGGTTTTCACCGCCACCGCTGCGCGTAATTTTGCTGCGTGATGCAAACAGGTACTTGCCTAAATCCTGACCGCTTTCAGCATTGGGCATGCCATTCGAATCCATGTGACAGGCGCTCCAGCAGCCTGCAATTTTGGTAGCCTTGACTGTACCGTCACTCATCATCAAAGCCACTTTGGCCTGATAGTCAGGATCCTGCTTGCTGCTTTGCGATGTTTCCTGCCATTTGAGCTGCACATAAAGACGCTCGTTATCGTAGGCAAACTTGACTTCAACCGGGATGTGCCCTGGATTGCCGCTCACAGGATCAGGCTCGATTTTTTCACCCGAACCGATCAGCTTGCCCATTTTTGGCTGTTCGCCGTTATGACACTCTTTACAGTTGGTACCCTTTTTCACGCTCTTGGAGGCACTGTGATTACTCTCGGTGAGCACCCACTCCCAGCCGGCCTGCCCGGGTGAAAATAGCTCAACTGTTTTGCCACTCACCGCGTCCCATTCCACTGCCGAGGCTGAAAATGAAACACTTGAAAGCAGAAGGGCACCAAGTAACGGGCAGGCCCGTTGGGCTAAGTTCATACGATTAATTTTTTTCATACTATCTATCCATACTTTGTAGTTAGTTGGTTATAAATCCAGGCCGAAATCGGGTTCTGCTTCCTGCTCTTTTTCTTTCTGAATCTCTTTATATACATCTTTATGCGCGATGCCTTTGTGGCAATCTATACAGGTTTCACCATTCTCAGTCGCCTGCTCATGACGGGTTCTGGCGCGCTGACTTTGTGCCATCAAATTCATTGAATCGGTGCTGTGGCAATTACGACACTCTCTGGAATCAGTCTCTTTCATAACCTGCCAGACGTGTTGTGCCAGCTCTCTACGATGGGCTTCAAACTTTTCGGGTGTATCCAGCGTGCCCATAAAGTGATGATAGAGCTCGCTGCTGGCCTGTATTTTGCGGATGATTTTATGAATCCAGGGCCTGGGCACATGGCAATCGGGGCAGGTCGCACGAACGCCTGAAGGGTTAGTGTAGTGGATCGTCTCTTTCAGCTCCTGATAAACCGTCGACTCCATTTCGTGACAGGAGATACAGAACTCCTCGGTGTTGGTCATCTCCAGTCCCCAGTTAAAACCGCCCCATCCCAGAACCCCGATTACTATCCCCATCACCACCAGCGAGCCGGTTGCGTATCGCTTTGATGGTTTTTTCATTGCATTCCAGAATTTACGTATCATGAGTTTTTACTTTTATTGTTAGTTTTTTTTATTTATATGGTTCTGAGCTAACGCTTAAAACCACTTATCCTGACGATCATGTTCAAATCAAGAAGGCTTAAATCCAATAAGTCTGTAACATCGCCTCATCTATAAGCGTGGTCTCATATAGAAACTATTTATTGATCTATATCAGACATTGTCTAACTTGCAACACCACTCCGAAACCGACCAGAATTTAATGACTCCATAAAATTGAATGCCAACTTTTATTTAATGGGAAATAAGCAGGGTTTAATAAAAACAGCCTGACAATATGTTTTTAAAACACACTGATAAAATCAGATATCACACGCATAAATTTTGCGTTAAATGCTACCATGATGTACGTTTTTAGATGCAATATAAAAAACAGTGTTATTGAACTAACATAGAACTGTTTCTGGGAAGGAGATTAACTAATGCAGCTAATCCGAGGTAAAGAAGCGCGTTATATTTATTAATTTAACGTCAGTGATATGACGCCTGTTATCCGTTTATTTTCTTATTTTATTTAAACACCGCGTGACACAAATGCAATGAACACGCGGTACAGAGTATCACCTAAAGCGCGCCACGCCTTTGGTCATTTTCCAGCTCATCTGCGGGAATAATCCTTTCCTGACTGACGCGCCACTGCTCGTCCTCTTCTTTCTGGATAATAAACTCAACACCATTACTGTTAATCACACCGTCGGCGCCTTCCACGGTTTCGACAGACTTGAACATGATGCGACCAGGTGTATCTTTGTGCATTCATTATTAGCCCTGAATTGTCTGAATTATTAAATTTATTTTATTAAGACGCTATAAACTACTGACATGCACCGACAGAATTGGAACGGCAGCGTTTGAAATCGACCCAAATGGTTCTGTCTAGTCGGGCGTTTTCAAAAACAGCACCATCGATGATGGCATCGCGCAATGATGCCTTGCTTAAATCGGATCCGGTGAAATCCACATATCTTAAATCCGCCTGATCGAGCACCGCTCCGCTCAAATCGGCCTGCTTTATACTCGCTGATTCCAGCAAGGCCGACTTCATTAAAACCTGCGTCAGATTTGCGCCATCAAAGATAGCGCCTTCAAGCGTGGCCCGTTCGAAACTGGAAGACTGCAACTGCGCTCCCGTGAAATTGGCCGCGGTCAATTTTGTTTCATAAAATTTGGCATCCTTGAGTCGCGCCTGCTCAAAGTCTGCCTGATTCATTTTGGAGCGACTAAAGCTGGCATTATCCATAATCGCGGCTTTAAATGAGGACTTATCGGCAGTTGCGCTCACCAGCCGACTGCCCTGCATACGCGCCTTGTCGAAGTTAGCACCACTGATATTGGAAAAATTCAGATCCGCATGCGCTAAACGTGCAGCGGAAAAATTCGCCCCCTGCAGATTAGCCCTGATCAGCACTGCACCGCTCAAATCTTTGCCGCTAAAATCCTGTCCGCTTTTATCACAGCCGGCCCAGTTAACCCGCGGTGCGGCCTCGTCATCACAGCCTGCCAGTAGCGGATTCATGGCGCTAACCAGCAGCCCGGTTGCCAGCAGTATAAAACTCTTTTTACATATGGATTTATTTCTTGAAAACATCGTCATCCTAATTTTTTGTTATTGCAGTAAAACATCCTTATCATACCAGAGAGTCGGCTCGGAGGTTGCCGATGCACTAATACACCAGCAGCCCCGCAACCACCTCCTGCTGGATAGTCTGTATGTCTGCCAGCTTATCGCTGACAATGGCTTCAACCTGTACCTGTATGCTGTTCAGGGTCGCCCCTGCATGCAGGTGCAATTTCAGGTCGACCACTTTGGGTTCGCTGACCGGGCTACCGATGCGGCTGACCAGATAGCAGTAACATTCTTCTACAGCGGCGACCTGGGCGACGACTTCGCCGGCGATGGTTGAGGCCAGAATATTGTACAGCTTGCCGACGTGAGTCACCGGGTTCTTGCCCGCAGCGGCTTCCATATTCATGGGGCGATAGGGGGTGATCAGACCATTCACCCGATTGCCGCGCCCGACTTCACCGTCGTCACCCGCTTCCGCCGAGGTGCCGGTCACGGTTATATAGATACTGTGTTTTTCAATATCATCGGCACTGTTAATCACCACCGCCACATCTTTATCGGTATGTCTGGCAGCAATGTTTTCAACCAGCCGGCTCAACTGTGATTTTTTCACCTGATAATCAACGATGTCCTGAATGTATCGATCGATATAAGCGCAGGCAACGGTTAAGTCCAGACGATCATTGCGCCTGATGCCCATGACCTTGATGTCAGCACCAATTTCCGGGTGCTGCGCTTTTATCGCCTCTGAATTCAGCGCCTGCTCAACGCCCAGAACAACCTGCTCCAGCTCGCTCAGAGGTGCATAACCCACCCCGCATGAGGTGTCGTTCGCCAGTGCAATGCCGGTCTTTTGCTGGCGTAAATACAGCTCGACCAGATCACTCGAACCCGGCCTGATCAGGTTGTAAATTTTCACCTGCTGCACCGTATCCAGTGCGCCGATGTGTGTATCCAGCCAGTCGCGGCAGCTGCTTTCGACCAGTTCGTCCAGCGGCACTTTAACGCCTTTGTATTCTGTAGTAGCGCGTCCTGCCATATAGATTTCAATCGGCGCCAGCATCTCGCCGCCATTAAAAACCGCTTTTGATGAACCACCGCGTAGCAGCACCTTATCAACATTGTGATGCAGGATTAGCCCGAAATTTTTCAAATAGAAGTGACACAGTGTACGGCTCAATGCTTCTGCCAGGGCATCACAGATCGTATCCGGATGGCCCAGGCCTTTACGCTCGACAATTTCGAGCGGCGCCTCACTATAGGGTAAAGGAGTTAAAGACAGGTTTATTTTCGACATCATGAACATCTCACAGGGATTAATTTAAATAGCGGGTGGGCGGTTCAATCCAGCCCAGCATCACTATGGCAAGAATGACAGCGGTATAGATTAATGACACCAGAAAACTGGATTTAAAGTCATATCTGTCTCGATGTTTCATCAGAAACCCGACGCTGCCCAGATGAAGCATGATAAACCCCAGTAAATTTGTCAGCCAGTAACCCAGAATAAACCCGGGCACAAACAACCGTTCATCAATGGCTGCAAACGGCCACGAAAACAGATAGGCCAGCGGCACATTAATCACCAGATCGTTCCACCATGACAGCGGCGAAAGCATAAAACCTATCACCGCTACCACTGCATTCGTTATGCGCCGACTATTCATGCAGGTGCTACGCTTCCGGCAATTCGCCATGCCTAGTGCAGCGAATAACTCTCATCTTCTTCACCACGTATCAGTGGCACAAAAGTAACATCAAGAATATTTTTAATCTCGATTTCCCCCTGCAAATCTTTTTTTACCAGGGCGAGTGACTGGCTGAGGGGAGAGACCCCCACAGGGATGACCAGATTGCCGCCCGGTTTGAGCTGATCAATCAAGGGTTGCGGGATATGTGTGGCTGCCGCCGTCACAATAATGCCATCGTAAGGCGCGTGTTCCGGCCAGCCTTTATAACCATCGCCGATATGGGTTTCAATATTGTTATAACCCAGTTTGGAAAAACGCTCGACGGCCAGTTTGTTGAGTTCGGCAATGCGCTCCACGCTGAACACTTTTGCACACAGCTGCGCCAGTATTGCTGTTTGATAACCCGAGCCGGTGCCGATCTCCAGAACACGAAATTCGGGTTTCAGGTCAAGTAAATCCGTCATCAGCGCGACCATATAGGGCTGTGAAATTGTCTGGCCATGGCCTATCGGTAAGGGGCCATCGTCATAAGCACTAATACGCAGATACTTAGGTACAAACTTTTCTCTCGGCACCGTCGCCATCGCCTGCATCACTCGGCCATCCAGCCTGTTTTTGCCGATATAATTTTGCGTGCAACGAACTTCACTTTCTATGCCATCGAGCAGGCGTTTGATATTTTTGTTGAGGGCTTTCATTATTCATAAACCACAGAGGCTATGTGCCTTCCTGCCACGAGGAGAGGTATTTAATCTGCTCTTCGGTGAGCGTATCGATATTAATCTGCATCGCCGCGAGCTTGAGCCGGGCGACCTCTTTGTCGATCTCCTCGGGCACCGGATGCACTTCATTTTCGAGCGCAACGTCCTGCATACTCAGGTAAAGCACACACAGTACCTGATTCGCGAAACTCATATCCATCACCGCCGAGGGATGGCCTTCCGCCGCCGCCAGATTAACCAGCCGGCCTTCCGCCAGTAGACGCAACCGCCGGCCATCTGCCAGCGTGTATTCATCCACCGATTTTCGTGGACGCTGTTTGCTGACGCTGAGTTTTTCCAGTGCCGGGATATTAATCTCGACATTAAAGTGACCGGCGTTAGCAAGGATGCAACCGTCTTTCATAAATTCCATGTGCGCCCTGTCGACCACATTCTTGTCGCCGGTCGCGGTAATAATAAAATCAGAAATTTTCGCCGCCGCCGTCAGCGGCATCACCTCGTAGCCGTCCATGGTTGCTTCCAGCGCGCGTAGAGGCTCAACCTCGGTGACCACCACATGCGCACCGTGTCCTTTGGCGCGTAGCGCAATGCCTCGCCCGCACCAGCCATAACCAACCACGGTGAAAGTTTTTCCCGCCAGCAAAATATTGGTCGCTCGAATCACGCCGTCGAGCACGCTCTGGCCGGTACCATAACGGTTATCAAACAGATGTTTGGTCATCGCATCATTGACCGCGATCACCGGAAATTTCAGCGCAGCTTGCTTCGCCATGGCGCGCAGGCGAATCACGCCGGTGGTGGTCTCTTCGGTGCTGCCGAGCATGTTTTCGATCAGCTCGGTGCGATGGCTGTGAATCCAGCTGACCAGATCAGCACCATCATCGAGGGTGATTACCGGTTGATGATCAATCGCGGCATTGATATGCTGATAATACTGCTCGTTGGTTTCACCACAGATGGCGTACACCGGAATCTGAAAATGCTCGAGCAGCGCGGCGGCGACATCATCCTGTGTACTCAGCGGATTGCTCGCGCACAGCACCAGATCCGCTCCCGCCGATTGTAAAACCCGTGCCAGATTGGCGGTTTCAGTGGTGATATGCAGACAGCCGCTGATGCGAATATTTTTCAGCGGTCTGGCTTCCACAAAGCGCGCCTCCAGCTCCTGCAACACCGGCATTTCCTGCCACGCCCAGTCAATACGCCTCAGCCCTTCGTCCGCCAGACTGATATCTTTAATGTCAGAACCACCTGCCTGTATCATGACCGCCCCTTAATCAGATAATTATTTTTATGATACCAGACAGCCCGCCAGGATCTATCCACACAGAAGCTTGGGAAGTCTTATGGGCGTGAAATTTATTAAGTCCACAGATGAATGCGGACTGTTTTTATGGTTTTTTATGCAAGTCTTTCTTTTCAATCCAGCGCCTGACCACGCTTAAGCTTGCGCATCAAAAACCGTGCCGGACTCAGATGCTCAACGATCTGTCTGTTAACCGGCAGAGGCTCGTTGACGATCATCGCTGCCAATATTTCAGCGCTGAGAAAGCTGCTGCATATACCCCGTGAACCGTGGGCGGCGCTGACATATAAACCGGAGAGATATTTAGCAGGTGGATAGTGGGCATGGGATCGGCCGTGGTGCAGTTCTTTATAATCTTTAGCGAAGGCGTTTTTATCGGGCACGGCGCCGACGATCGGTGTCATGTCGTCACTGACGGGTCGAAAACCGACCCGCCCTGTTAGCTGCCCGGTTGTTGCAAATACACCGGGCAGACACTGTTCAAGATGAGACAAAGTTTCGTCCTGCTCTGCCTGCGTCAACTCGGTGTTGACGTCACCGACCCGGTAGGTTGCGCCGGCATAATGTACGCCTTTATATTCAGGCGTGACGTAAGCATCAAAACTCAATGCTTTATTCAACGCTAAACTCGATTCATTTGCCGGTATCGCCGTTATCTGTCCGCGCACCGATGACAGCGGCAGCCAGGCGACCGATTCGAACTGATTCGCGCCCACACCATTGGCAATAATCATGACTTCGGCACTGGCGATATTCCGCCCTTTTTCATCCAGCGCCTGCCACTGCCCCTGATGTTGATGTGGCTGTTGCTGAACATCAACTACATTCTGCTGGATGAGCTGCAATGATTCACCGCAGACGCGCAGCAGACATTCACAGATGCCTTTGGGCGAGGCCCAGCCTGCCGCCGGAAAAAAACTCAGCGTGGCGTTTGGATCTGCAATGGAATTTTTCAGTTCGTGCTGATGCAGAATTTCCATAAAGGCTTCTGCATAACCCTGTTTTTCGATTAGCTTTTCAGCCTTGCCTGCCTTGAAAATGGAATAGACGCCGTCGTGAAACCAGAACTTTTCATCCGAGTGTTTCTGCAATTCATCAAGGCAGTGCGCCGCGTAGAGCATTGCGCTGGCATAAAAACGGGCATCGGTTGTGTTATCGATCGACAGCCTCGGCATCAACAGACCGGCGGGATTGCCCGAGGCCTCTTGTGCAACGTCATAGTGTTTTTCGATCACCGTCACCTGCCAGCCACGCTGCACCAGCGACCAGGCGCAGCTCAATCCGGCAAGACCGGCACCGATGATCACCGCCCGCCGGTTCTGGTAGCGGCTCTGCTCCAGCTCGTACCACGGTGTCGGGCTTCGCGTGATTTTTTTATGCTTGAGGACGGCGGTAATCATCTCTCTTTTTTTGCCGTGGCCCTTGACCTTGATGACGCTAAAGCCTACCGCCTGCAAGCCGCGACGCACAAAACCGGCGGCGGTGTAGGTGCTGAGTGTTGCGCCCTGCCCGCTGTTTTTTTCGATCAGCTGGAAAACCTGATCGCTCCAGAGATCAGCATTTTTATCCGGCCCGAAACCATCGAGATACCAGGCGTCGACCTGCAATGCCCGAGGCTCGAGCGAATCGATGACATCGGCAAAAATCAGGTGCAACTGTATCCGGCCTCCGAGCAGTGCGCGACAATGTTCGCCTTCGACCGGCAGCGGATAGACCGCGAGCAGCTCAGCAAAAGACGCTGACAGTTCCGGCCAGTTGCCGGCGACACGCTCAATATCAGCAGGCGATACCGGATGTTTTTCGATGCCGAAGTAATGCAGGCACGCTTCCGGGCCGAGCTGCCCGGTATCTATTTTCTCGGCCCAGGCCTGCATGCTCAGCACAAAATTAAGGCCAGTGCCGAATCCGGTCTCGGCGATAACAAAATGCTCGTCAGCGCCGAGCTTGCGCCATCTTGAAGTCAGCTCATTTTGCTGGAGAAAGACGTATTCAGATTCCTCGCGCCCGCCTGCGCTGGAATAATAGATATCCCCGTAACCGGGGCTGTAGGGCTGGCCGTCACGCCACTGTATATCTGCATATTTCATTGTTTCTTCTCTACTCGCTGATCCAGCTCAACAAAAACAGAACTGAGGCAAAAATCATTGTAAAATGTGCATGCATCATACACTTGCTTCAAATTCAGGCCGGGAAAATTTCATGAACAACGATATTGATCAAATCAAACTCGACAACAAAATTATCCTGATCACCGGTGCCGGTGACGGCATTGGCAAAGCGGTGTCGCTGGACTGCGCCCGACGCGGTGCCACGGTGATTCTGCTCGGCAAGACCATTCACAAACTGGAGCACGTTTACGATGAAATCGTCACCGCAGGCGGCGCTGAACCCGCTATTTATCCCATGGATCTGGCCGGCGCTACTGCGCATGACTATGACGATCTGCACAACAACATAGAAAAAGAATTCGGCCGACTGGATGCGCTGCTGAACAATGCGGGCTGGCTGGGCGCCTCCACCCCCATAGAAATGTTCGACACCGAGCTCTGGTATCGGGTGATGCAGGTGAATTTGAATGCGCCTTTTCTGCTCACTAGAGCCTGTATCCCGCTGATCAAGAAATCGACCCGTGAAAATGCATCCACCGGGGCGATTGTGTTTACCGCTGACGCCAAAACCAGCGCTTACTGGGGCGCTTACGGCGTCGCCAAATCAGGTCTAAAAACGCTCATGAGCATCCTCGCCGATGAACTTGAATCGCAGCACATTATGGTGAACGCCTTCGACCCCGGCCCGGTGTGCACCAGTTTCAGAACCCGCGCCTACCCGGCAGAAGATGCGAGTGCCATGAACAAGCCTGAAGATGTCAGCGCGCCGTTTGTGTATCTAATTAGCGGTGAATGCGAGGGTGTGACGGGCAAGACATTCACCCTGGATGATTTTAAATAAAAGCCGCTTTGCATTGTAGGTGCGAATTCATTCGCACAAGATGCCAGCAGAACGTGTGCGAATGAATTCGCACCTACAAAAACAGAAGCCGGATCACTTCATCAAATCAACTTCAATACCCTGCTCGCGCATGGCATCAGCGCGGCTGTCGATATAGCGCTGGAAGTTAGGCTGCTCTTTATAAGCCCCCGAGGCGACATAATCCATCACCGAAATGGTGTGAAAAGCTTTAAGATAGGCGTCTGAACGGAAAACCTCTTCACCTGCTTCGTTGAAAAAAACCATGCTGGGGGCATAATTCACATCCAGCGCTTTAACCCAGTCGCGAACTTTCATCTGCCTGCCATCGGGGGTGGTGATTTTTTCATCACTCCAGATGTCAAACAGAGCCACATTGAAACGTGCCAGCTGTTCTTTGCCTTCCGGCCTGCTCAGCATGTCGCTGTGCAGTTCGTCACAGGCGGCGCACTGCTTCTGCTCAAACATCACCAGCAGAGGTTTGTCGGCGTACAAGGCCTGCTGTAGGTTTTTGGGATCTTTGATGTTGATCACATCGGTATATAACTTGCCGCTGGCAGGCTGGGGATTAACTTTGGCGAGATAATCCTGATAACTGATCTGTTTTTCCATCTGCTGACCGACGTAGTCGAGCACGGTATGAAATTTTTCCGGTGGATAATAGCCATTGGCACGATACACCACCTGCCTGTCCTCATTGAAGAAAATCAGCGTCGGTGTGTATTGCACTTTGAGTGCGGCGGAAAATTCCGCTTCGGTGAAGTCATCATCACCGACGATTACTTCATTGTTGCCCCAGATATTGATCGCTACCACATCAAAATATTTCTGCGTTTTATCAGCGATATCACGCTGTCCGAAATTATCTTCCAGCAGCTTTTTACAGTAGGGGCAGCCATCCTGATAAAAATACAGCATCAGGCGTTTGTTGTTGTCGGCGGCGACGGCGATGTCTTCGTAGACATCCATAAAGGAGACTTTGAACCAGGCGGGCTTTTCTTCATAACCGGGGTTGACCAGTCCCGGTGATAATTCGGTTTCATCCGCCGCACCAGCCGGATGCGACAGAGCAAAAAACATCATACAGATAATGCTTATGGTTTTATAAATGTTCATATTCACTCCTGCTATCGGTAAATTAAACAGCTTCTGCTAACCGCCTCTTACCCTGTACAGTTTATTTTTTTTCTTTCTGCCCTGCTCCCTGATGATGGCCTCTTCATCAAGAATTAGACTCACCGAAGCCATCAATTGTTTCACTTCATGCTGTTCCAGGTCCATCGATTTACCCGGACGCACGCTCTTGGGCAGATGAATATCGCCATAACGCACGCGCATCAGACGACTCACTGTGACATCCACCGCTTCCCACAGCCGCCTGACTTCACGGTTGCGGCCTTCGCGCAGAACCACGTGATACCAGTGGTTACTGCCTTCGCCACCGACATCAACGATGTCATCAAAATGGGCCGGGCCATCTTCCAGCTGCACGCCTTTTTTGAGCTGCTTGAGCTTGTCCAGGGTGACTTCGCCTCGAACCCGAACCGCATATTCACGTTCAATTTCGTGTGAAGGGTGCATCAGCCGATTCGCCAGTTCACCATTGTTGGTAAACAGTAACAGGCCGCTGGTATTAATATCCAGGCGACCAATGCTGACCCAGCGTGAATTGGTGAGCTTGGGCAGATTATCAAACACCGTGCGTCGGCCCTCTTCATCTTTGCGCGAGCTGACTTCGCCCACCGGTTTGTTATAGACCAGCACGCGCACATCGGGCTTAGCTTCGCGAATGACAATGCGCTTGCCGTTGAATTCGGCGCGATCACCGTCTGAGACTTTGGCGCCCAGCTTGATCACTTCGCCATTGATGCGAACGTGACCCTGTTCGATCCAGCGCTCGATTTCCCGGCGTGAACCGAAGCCCATACGCGATAGCGCTTTTTGTGCACGTTCTTCAGACATATCAATATTGGTACTTTATGGTGGAAATGTTAATGCGGTTTTAAACGCCGGTTGCGGAGGATCGTTCGTCTTCCGGGTCTTCGATCTCGTCATCTACATCGACAAGCTCGTTGGCTTCATCTGCTTCATCAGCTTCGACAAGCGCATCGATTTCATCGGCCTCTTCCGCCGCTTCGCTGTTTTCAGATAACTGCTCTGCCGCTGCTGCATCGACTTCGCCCTCTTCGCTCTCCGCAACGGCTTCAGCATCATCATCAAGCTCATCGACATGATCGCCCAGCGCTAATTCGGGATAAGCCTTATCCAGATCTTTGATAGCCGCCAGTGTCGGAAGTTCATCGAGGCTGGTCAAGTTGAAATAATCCAGGAACTCGCGGGTGGTGCCGTATAAAGCGGGTTTGCCGGGAACGTCCTTATGCCCCAGCACTTTTATCCAGCTGCGTTCCTGCAGGGTGCGGATGATGTTCGAACTGACGCTGACACCGCGCACCTCTTCGATTTCACCGCGCGTAATCGGCTGGCGGTAGGCGACCAGCGCCATGGTTTCCAGCAGGGCGCGGGTATAGCGTGCGGGTTTTTCCTCCCAGAGACGGCCCACCCACGGCGCGTAATCCTGTTTCACCTGAATTCTGAAACCGCTGGCGACCTGCTTCAGCTCAAAGCTGCGCCCGGCGTATTCATCGGTCAGATCGTGCAGCGCCTTGCGAATGTCGTCGCGTGTGGGTCGGTCTTCATCGCCGTCAAAAATCGAGTCGAGATGCTCCACTGACATCGGTTTTTCTGCGGACAGCAAAATCGCTTCCAGAATGTTTTTTGTTTCGTCCAAAGTCATTTCAAATACCTTTCAATAATCTCTTTGACAGTCTGCCTTCCATTCGAATTATTTTTCACTGCCGGAAGCCGCTCTGACATGAATAGAGGCAAACGCTTCAGATTGAACCAGATCGATCAGCTGTTCTTTCACCAGCTCCAGCAAAGCCAGCAGGGTTACTACCACACCGCGGCGACCCTCTTCGATGGTGAACAGCTGAGTGTAATCGGTAAAGTCATGCGCCGTGATGGTTTCCAGCACCCTGCTCATACGCTCACGCACCGACAGGGTTTCACGCTGAATCTGGTGGTGGCTGTACATGGCCGAACGCGCCATGGCGTCCTTGAAAGCCATCAGCAAATCCCTCAGATCCACTTCGGGCACTGGCCTGTCCTGATCCAGCTCAGGCAGTTCCACATCCGTTAAATAGACGTCGCGACCCACGCGCGGCAGTTCGTCGATGTTCTGCGCCGCCTGTTTAAAGCGCTCGTATTCCTGCAAGCGACGCAACAGTTCGGCACGGGGGTCATCCTCTTCATCTGACTCTACCGGACGCGGTAACAGCATCCGCGACTTGATCTCCGCCAGCATGGCCGCCATCACCAGATATTCGGCGGCGATCTCAATTTTCAGCGTCTGCATCATGTCGATGTAGGTCATGTACTGACGGGTGATTTCGCTAATAGGGACTTGCAGAATATCCAGGTTCTGCCTCTTGATCAGGTATAGCAGCAGATCCAGCGGCCCCTCAAAGGCTTCAAGAATCACTTCCAGCGCATCGGGGGGGATGTACAAATCGCGGGGAATAACCGTCAGCAACTCGCCCTGCACCAGTGCAAACGGCATTTCGTCCTGGGTTCTTTTGCGGTCATCAACCGCAGGGGCTTGTGAATTGGGTTCAGTCATTATAGGTAGGCAATGCCCATGGCTTTTCTTACTTCTTCCAGTGTATCACGCGCCTCGTCCCTTGCCGCTTCATTTCCATTGGCCACAATCGCCTTGACTGTGGTCAGATCCTCTTCATATTCACGCGCCCGCAGCTGAATCGGCTTAAGCTCGGCCAGCACGGCGTCGATCACCGGCTGCTTGCAATCGACACAGCCGATGCCCGCACTGCGACAACCCACCTGCGCCCATTCCTGCGTTTCCAGGCTGGAATAGATGCGGTGGAACTGCCAGACCGGACACTTGGCCGGATCGCCAGGATCATTGCGGCGCACCCGCGCCGGATCGGTAGGCATGGTGCGAATTTTCCTGGTGATCACATCGGGGCTGTCGCGCAGAGCGATGGTATTGCCGTAGGACTTGGACATTTTCTGACCATCCAGACCCGGCATTTTCGACGCGGGCGTCAGCAACGCCCTGGGTTCGGGTAGAATAATCTTGCCGGAACCTTCCAGATAGCCGTACAAACGCTCCTTGTCGCCGATGGAGATATTCTGCTGCGAATCCAGCAGCGCCTTGGCCATATCCAGCGCATTTTGAACCCCTTCTTCCTGATATTTTTTGCGACAGTCCTTGAACATACGGGCGTTTTTCTTGCCCATTTTAGCCACGGCCTGCTCCGCCTTCTGCTCAAAACCGATCTCGCGCCCGTAAAGATGATTGAAACGGCGCGCCACTTCGCGGGTGAGCTCGACGTGCGCAACCTGGTCTTCGCCCACCGGCACCATGCCCGCTTTATAGATCAGAATATCGGCGCTTTGCAGCAGGGGATAACCCAGAAAGCCGTAGGTGGCAAGATCCATCTCCTTGAGCTTTTCCTGCTGATCTTTATAGGTGGGCACCCGCTCCAGCCAGCCCAGCGGGGTAATCATCGACAACAGGGTGTGCAATTCAGCGTGTTCCGGCACCTTGGACTGGATGAATATCTTGGCCGCACCGGGGCTGATGCCCGCCGCCAGCCAGTCGATCACCATCTCCCAGGTGCTCGATTCGATCATGGATGGGTCTTCGTAATGCGTAGTCAGCGCATGCCAGTCCGCCGCAAAAAAGAAGCACTCATACTCGTGCTGCAGATTCACCCAGTTCTTCAAAACACCGTGATAATGTCCCAAATGCAGACGACCCGTCGGCCGCATGCCCGAAAGCACACGCTGGTGCTGTGTTGGTAAGTTACTCAATTCAACTCCTTAAATTTGAAAAACCATTTTGATCAGCGCCGAAAAAAACAGCACCATGGGCCACAGGATTTTACCTAATATGCCCGTCACTAACAGAAAAATAACAATGAACAGACCGTAAGCTTCAATGCGCATAAAAGCGTCAGCCATCTGCGGTGGCATCACACCCGCCACCACCCTGCCACCATCCAGCGGTGGAATCGGCAGCAGATTCAGTACCATCAGAATCAGGTTAATGGTGATACCGGCATTGCCCATTTGAATGATAAACCCCGCCACCGTATCACCCGGTGACAGCATCATCTGTCCGATGACAGCGACCAGCGCCCAGCCGCAGGCCATTATAAAATTCGAAGCCGGGCCGGCCAGCGCCACAATGGCCATGTCCTTCACCGGCTTTTTGAAATAACGCATCTCCACCGGCACCGGTTTTGCCCAGCCGATAATGAAGCCGCTCAGCATCAATAACGCCAGCGGCACCACTATTGTGCCAATCGGGTCGATGTGTCGAATTGGATTCAGACTGATGCGTCCCAGTGCCTTTGCAGTAGGGTCGCCCAGCTTGTTCGCCATCCAGCCGTGCGCCGCCTCGTGCAGCGTAATGGCAAACAGAACCGGCACCGCCCAGACTGCAATTGCGTAGATAATTTCAGATGGAATCATTTAATAATCAAATAGATGCAATATAAAGTGAATAAAATGGATTAGGTAATAACGGGGTAATTCTTCATCGAAATACGTCGCTCAGTTTACATGAAAGAAAAGCTCTGCGCCCATGCTGGTTCGAGACACGCGGCATCGGAATCACGTTACATCTGTAGGTGCGAATTCATTCGCACAAAATGTTTAATCAGCATCCTGTGCGAATGGATTCGCACCTACCAACGCCTGCCGGGGACAGAACAAAACCGCTCACTGCGCTTTATGCCAGCCCGTGATCCCTGCCCTTGCCCTGCCTGCGCAGCTGTGGCACACCCTCATTCAGACGAATCACCGTGGTCGGTTCAGGTCCGCAATGGCCGCCATCAATAATCAGATCCACCTGATTTTCCAGTACATCGCGCACATTCTCGGCATCGGTCACGGGATGTTCCTCGCCCGGCAACACCAGGGTGCAGCTCATCAACGGCTGCCCCAGCTCTTCCAGCAGCGCCTGCACTATCGGATGATCCACCACCCGAATGCCGATAGTGCGCCGCTTGGGGTGCATCAACCGCCGCGGCACTTCATGGGTGGCATTCAGAATAAAGGTATAAGGTCCCGGCGTCAGCGACTTGAGGATACGGTAATCGGCATTTTCGATCCTGGCATAAACCGCGATCTCCGACAGGTCGCGACAGACCAGCGTCAGATTATGCTTCTCATCAATCTGGCGAATGCGGCGCAGCCGAACCATCGCATCCTTATCGCCCAGATGGCAGCCCAGTGCATAACTGGAATCGGTGGGGTAAACCACCACGCCGCCGTTGCGAATAATTTCTACCGCATGCTTGATCAGGCGCATCTGCGGATTAACGGGATGTATCTCGAAGTACTGACTCATGCCTGCCACTCAATATAAAACAGGGCGCATTATAGTGGTTTATGAGCGACTGCGATACAATGTCAAAAATCACGAATTTCGAACCCGGCAACGGTTGCGGTGCCTGACCAATACGATGCCCTATGCCGTGGAACTCCTAACCCTCTATCGAGCTTTAACAATATGAAGTTACTTGTTGATTTTTTTCCAATTATTCTATTCTTTGTCAGCTACTATCAGGCCAGTTTCCTGGTTGAAAACACCTTTATCGGCGGGCTCATCGACCCCGCCAAACCGGAGATGATCATCGCCACCATCGTCGCCACCGGTGTCGCCATTGTCGCCAGTTTTGTGCAGGTGAGCTACCACTGGATACAGACCCGCAAGTTCGAAAAAATGCACCTTTTCTCCCTCGCACTGATCACCGTACTGGGCGGCCTCACCATCATGTTCGGCAACCCCGACTTCGTCAAATGGAAACCCACCGTGCTCAACTGGCTGTTCGCCGCGGTGTTTTTCATCAGCTTTTTCATCGGCGAAAAAACCCTGGTCGAACGCGCCATGGGCAATCAAATCGAACTGCCCCAACGCATCTGGAACCGTCTGAACCTGGCGTGGGTGACATTCTTCCTGATCAGCGGTGCCGCCAATTTATACGTGGCTTTCTTCTACGGCCTGGACATGACTGAAAAACTGCGCATGGATATGTGGGTCGATTTCAAACTCTTCGGCCTCATGGGACTCACCCTGGTCTTCATCATCCTGCAGGCCATCTACCTCACCCGCCACATCAGCGTAAAAGAGGAAGCCATTGAAGAGACCGTCGAAGCCGAAAAGCACCACCACGAATCGGAGAACAGATAAATGCTCTACGCCATCATCGCCGAAGACATCGACAACAGCCTGGAAAAAAGACTGGCCGCCCGCCCGGCCCATCTCGAACGCCTCAACACCCTGCTCGACCAGGGCCGCTTAATCCTCGCCGGCCCCCACCCCGCCATCGACAGCGAAGACCCGGGCGAAGCCGGTTTCAGCGGCAGCCTGGTGGTCGCCGAATTTGAAGATATCGAAGCCGCCCAAACCTGGGCCGACGACGACCCCTACGCCCACGCTGGCGTCTACCACAAAGTCACAGTCAAACCCTTCAGGAAAGTATTTCCCTAAACCGGCCGGTTTCTATTGCCGTTACAGCAGAATCCGTTAGAATAGCCAGCCTGTGTGCCGGGGTGGCGGAACTGGTAGACGCGCCGGATTCAAAATCCGGTTCCTTTACGGGAGTGCCGGTTCGATTCCGGCCCTCGGTACCACACTTATTTAACTTCACCTGATTACAGTTTCTCAATCATGTCAGGTGCTGAAACATTCGAACCGGCTGCCGGTTAGATTATGGATCACTTCCCTGCGATCCACCCTTCGGGCCATATTTATAGAAAGCATAAATATGTTTAGGATTGTTCCTGACAATCCTGATCCGGCCCTCGGTACCACACTAATTCAATGACTTACGTGATTTTCAGAAAATCTTCACCCTGCTCTGAAATTTTCATGTAGACACAATGTAGACAGAAGAATACTCTGTTACTGCTTATCACCTAGCTCACGGCTTGCGCTCCATACACTTGAATGCAACCACTTCATCATTAAAGCTAATGAGGTCAGCTACCGACCCAAAGCTAACCTTGGTACATCCTGTAAATACATTAAATCACTCTAATTTTTCAGTGTCACGTAGATT
>JAVVEE010000047.1:0-19997 GCA_032251315.1 Gammaproteobacteria bacterium | reverse complement strand
TCACATCGTTATTTGCTTTTGCTGCATGTGTTTTTTGTTACACCCCTCTCCTCTAAGTTTTTTTACCCGACAGCTTAAAGAGCGTCCTGCAGGCACTACATTCATCGAAACAGTAAACCTGCCGAATGCCGGCGGTACTATGGATGTATGTCAGCTGGAACGTCGTTATGATGGTTCTGATTTTTAATAAATCCGAAACCATATTATAGACAGGCAGCAATGCCTGGTTATATAAAAGGGGCCGCAATAGCGGCCCTTTTTTATGGTGCATATTTTATGTATGTTTTCGAATTGCGCCCTACAGTGCTATTGTTATATTTGTTACTTAATATCAATGCGAGCATTTAGTAATAAGGCAGCAACATCATCGCCCGTCCTATATCCAACACCAATAGAAAACTTCTCATTGGCATAGAATCTTGCACCAAATCCGAATGTATTTGCAGTATCGTCAAAGATGTCTGCTCTTGATAAACCAACACCTATTTCAATATTTTCTGATGCCATGTGACGTATGCCTACACTAATAGCATTTCCGGTATCATCATCACTTATAGTAGTAAAGCTATCACTTGCTTCTACTTCGGCATTAACTATTGAAAAATTACCAAATACAGATGTATTCGGCGCTATTGATGTATGTGCTGTAATACCGAAATCGAATTCATTAGAGTCAATATCTATGCCGGCGATTCTGTCATAGCTTGTTGAGCCTAGTAATGCCGTTACTGCTATATTTGGCGACACGCTAAAAGACCCTGACACAGCAAAACCATCACCATCGATGTCCACGCCCAGGCTATCGTCAGTTATTGAGCTGTATGTGCCTTGCACATAGTCATAACTAATGTCTTTTGACATGGCATTAGTAGATATCGCAATGATTGACATTGCCAGTAAGTGTTTTGTTGTTTTTAACATTTATAAACTCCATTTGTTGTGATTAAAGTGCTTTTTAAAATGTAACAGTGTATTAGACAGAAGACCGGTTTTCCAAGATAGATAGATACCTGTCTATCCATTAACGTCATACTGCCTTGTTAATAGTGATTGATTTTTTTACAGCAAATAATTATATCAGGCAAGGACTTAATAATAACGAATAATGCCATTATCCGTTTTCGTGATAAATATACAGCAAAAAAAGCCGATCACAGTGTGTCGGAACGTGCTTACAGGTGGCAGGTAAAACGTGTTGAGCATATTTATAGGGGTTCCCGATATGTATTTAGAGGCTATTTCGGGGTGTATATAAGGCACATGTTCAAATGCTATCCGGTAGCATTTGTCGTGATGACGGTTTATTAATTAATCAATGCGTCCTCAGTTTCTTATCATTGTAAATAATACACCCTTTCTACCACCCACCCCGCAATTTTCAGCTTCATTTCACTCTCGTCCGTTACAGTGTTTTCAAACTGAAGAGGAGGGGCTTATGAACGATACAAATGAAATCAGGGTGTGGGACCCGCTGGTACGGATTTTCCACTGGTCGCTGGCGAGTGCGTTTTTTATTGCGTACCTGACTGAAGATGACTGGATGGATATCCATGTTTATGCGGGTTATACGATTGCCGGGCTGGTTGCATTTCGGCTGGTGTGGGGTTTGATCGGCACACGGCATGCTCGCTTCGGTGATTTTGTGCGCTCGCCGCGTGAGGTGCTGGCATATTTGAAAGACATGGCGCTGTTTCACCCTAAGCGTTACCTCGGCCATAACCCGGCGGGGGGTGCGATGGTGGTGGCGTTGCTGGTGAGTCTTGTGATTACCGTGCTAACCGGCATGTCGGTGTATGGCACTGAGGAGTTGGCCGGCCCGCTGGCTGGGGTGCTGGCCAATGCGCCGGAGTTTGTGGGCGATGTGATGGAAGAGCTGCATGAGTTCTTTGCTAACTTCACGCTGTTTATGGTGGTGTTGCATGTGGTCGGTGTGGTGCTGGCGGGCTTTCAGCATGGTGAGAATCTGGTGCGCTCGATGATCAACGGCAAAAAACGCGCGGAATAGAATTTCCAGTATCATTTATTTAAACAAAACGAAGCAGAGGAATTTAATGATGAAAATATTAACTACATTGATTAGCGCGGGTGCGCTATTGCTGGCGCAGTCGGTCAGTGCCAGCCCGGCGGTTGATGCCATGCTGAAGGTGTACCGCGATGCCGGTGCGGGGCCGTTCAGCGCAGAGGCAGGGGAACGTATGTGGCTTGAAAAACACAGCCACGTCGAATCACCGGCTGAGCGTAGTTGCGGTAGCTGTCACACCAATAATCTCAGTGACAGTGGCAAACATGTAAAAACGCAGAAGGTGATTAAGCCGATGACACCGTCGGTTAACGCCAAACGGCTGACTGATACCAAACAGATCGAGAAGTGGTTCATGCGCAATTGCAAATGGACATTCGGTCGTGAATGTAGCCCGCAGGAGAAAGGTGACTTTCTGCTGTATATCCAGAAATCGGGAGTATAGATGATGAAAACATATCAAAAAATATTGAGCCTTGTAGTAGTGACGGTGACTAGCGGCCTGCTGTTTTCAGCCGCGGTGTATGGTGATGATGACGATGAACGTAAATCGGTTTTTAGCTGGTGGAAGGAGTCGAAGCTGGATGTCGCGCCGGTAAATAATTTGGCTTATCGTGAGGAGTGTGGCAGTTGTCATTTTGCCTATCAGCCGGGGCTGTTGCCGCAGGCTTCATGGCGCGAAATGATGGCCGGGCTGGAGGATCACTTTGGTGATAATGCCGAACTCAGCGCCGGGGTGAATCAGGAGATTCTCGATTACCTGCTGGCCAATGCCGCCGATAACAGCAACTATAAACGTTCGAAACGTATTATGGGTTCGCTGCGCCCCGGTGAAGTTCCGCTTCGCATCATTGATACCGTATACTTCAAGCACAAGCATGACGAAATACCGGCGAGTGTGGTGGTGGATAATAAGGAGCTGGGCAGTTTCAGCAAGTGCGCCGCCTGTCATACGCGCGCCGAAGCGGGTTCTTATGAAGAAGATGAGATCAAAATTCCGGGCATCGGCCGCTGGGAGGATTAGGGCATGAAAATCAAATATCAACTGTTAGGCGGATTGCTGCTGAGCGCGCTGATTGGCGCTAACGCCAACACCAACGCATGGGCCGATGACGACCACGAACGTGCGCGCGAGTTGGTCAAGCGCGGCGAGATTATGTCACTGACAGAGCTGCTGCAACAGGTTGACCGTGTTGAAGGTGGCAAGCTGCGCCTGCTCGAAGCCGAGCTGGAAAACAAAAAAGACCGGCTGGTTTATGAGCTGGAATTTATCGATGAGGATGGCGTGGTGCGTGAACTGCTGTTCGATGCCAGAACTGGCGAAGCACTGGGTGAAGAGAACGACTAATGCGGCTGCTGCTGGTTGAGGATGATGCAGTACTCGGCCCGCGCCTGCGCCAGGATTTGCGCCGCGCCGGTTATGCGGTCGACCTGGTCGATAATGGCATCGACGGCCAGTTTCAGGGGGAAACCGAAGCCTACGATGCGGCGATTCTCGATCTGGGTCTGCCCGGCAGGCCGGGGCTGGAGGTGCTGCAAAACTGGCGCAGTGCCGGCAGCCGGCTACCGGTGATCATTCTCACCGCGCGCGACGCCTGGCACGAACGCGTCGATGGCCTGAAGGCAGGCGCGGATGATTATCTGGGAAAACCCTTCCATCAGGAAGAGCTGCTCGCCCGTCTCGATGCCCTGTTGCGCCGGGCGCAGGAGCGCGCCGAACCACAGTTGTCGGTCGCCGGTTTGACCCTCGACGAGGAGCGTCAGTGTGTGCAGCTGGCTGATGGTGAATCGGTGGAGCTCACCGGTACCGAATTTCGCCTGCTGCGCTATATGATGGTCAACCCCGGCAAGCTGCTGTCCAAAACCCGCCTCACCGAACACGTTTACGAAGGCGATGCCGACCGCGACAGCAACGTGATCGAGGCCTACATCAAACGCCTGCGCCAGAAAATCGGCAAACAGCTGATCGAAACCCGGCGCGGTCAGGGCTATATTTTTGGCGGCGATACACCATGAATTCACTGGCGCAGCGGCTTAATATCGGGCTGGGCATCAGCCTGATTCTGTTGATGGGGCTGATCGGCTGGCTGATTTACGATCAGAATCAGCGGCTGGCCGATGAGCTGATTGTCACGCGCCTGCAACACGATGGCGAAGGCCTTCTGGCCGCGCTACAAGTTGATGCTGAGGGCAATGCCACATTGGTCGAAGGCGCAATTTCAGCGATCTACCAGCGGCCGCTTTCCGGGCATTATTTTCTCTTGCAGCTGGAGAACGGCGGCAGCCTGCGTTCGCGTTCACTCTGGGATGCGGAGCTGAGCGGCACCACACTCGTCCCCGGCGAGCAGCACACGCGCCGCATCAACGGCCCGGCCGAACAGCCGCTGCTGATGTGGGCGGGCGGTTATCGCAAGGGTAATCACAACGTCACCGTCATGGTCGCCGAAGACCTCAGCCAGCTGCAACAGCGGCTACTGCAAAACGCGCTGTTACTGCTGGCGCTGACCGTGGGTTTTCTGTTCCTGATTCTGTTTATCCAGCGGCGCATTGTGCGTGATTCGTTCGCGCCGCTACGCCAGCTTGGTCGTGAAATCGAACAGCTGGAACGCGGCGACATCGACCGGCTCACCGAAGCCGTGCCGCTGGAAGTGCAGCCGCTGGTGGTGGAAGTCAATCGCCTGTTGCAGGTGATGGGGCGGCGGCTGGAGCGTTCGCGCCATGCGCTCGGCAATCTGGCGCACGCGCTGAAAGGCCCGCTCAATCTGCTCACGCAACTGGCCGATGACAGCGAAACCCCGGCCAGCCTGAAACAGGAGCTGCGCCGACACACCGCCGCGCTGCAACAGCAGATCGAACAGCAGTTGATCCGCGCCCGACTGGCCGGTGCCGGTAGCGCCGGCCAGCGGTTCAATCCGGCGGAAGAGCTGCCCGCGCTGATCACGGTGCTGGAGCGCATTTATCATCATAAACAGATCAAGTTTGAATGCCACGCGCCGTCGCAAAACCTGAGCAACATCGACCGCCATGACCTGCACGAATTGCTGGGCAACCTGCTCGACAATGCCGCCAAGTGGGCGAAAGAGAAGGTACGGTGTGTAATCGAACAAAACGAGGTGATTCATATTATCGTGGAAGACGACGGTTCTGGTGTCACCGAAGCGGAATTAGCCGCGCTCACCGAACGCGGCCACCGCCTTGATGAAACGCGCCCCGGCCACGGCCTGGGGCTGGCCATCGTCAAGGAAATTGTCGAGCTGTATCACGGCACATTAGAACTTGATCGTTCACCCGAACTGGGCGGTTTGCGGGTGCGGTTGAGTTTGTCACTACAGTAAAGTAGGGCGCAATAACCATCGGGCATTGCGCCCTACAATACGATGCCGCTTGCCAGTTGATCTGAACATCCCTGGATGCAGAGCTCATGCAACGCCATCATCAAATTGTTCTTTTAGAAATTTAATCAGCGCGGTTACTTTTACCGGTGTGAACCGGCGAGAAGGCCTCACCGCATAAAGCCCGTAGGGTTTCGGGCGGTATTTGGATAATATCGCTTTCAGGCGACCGTCCTGCAGTGCATCCTCGACGATGAAGGTCGGTGACAGGATGAGGCCCAGTCCCTGAATCGCGGCTTCGCGCAGAACATCACCGTTGTTGGACGAGAATGGGCTGTGGATTTCAAGATCATGTGTCTCATCATCCATAGCAAAACGCCAGTTTTCCTTCATACTTATCAAGCTGTAATGGAGGCAGTTGTGCTGCGACAGCTCGGCGGCTTTTTTCGGTTCGCCGTGCTGTTTCAGATAGTCGGGTGAGGCGCAAAAAACCATCGGGATGGATGCAAGCCGTGTGGCCACCAGGGTGGAGTCCTTCAGCGAGCCACTGATGCGGATCGCCACATCGACACCTTCGGCCACCAGATCGGTGAGTCGGTCCTCCAGCTGAAGCTGTACTTTTAGATCAGGGTGGCGTTTCATGAAATCGGGAAGAATCGGTGCCAGCTGACCAATGCCGAAGCTCAGCGGCGCGGCGATGCGCAATCTGCCCCTGATGGTCTGGTGGCCGGTCTGTAACTTTTCTTCGGCTTCAGCCAGCAGCTCGAAAATATTGACGGCATCGTCATAAAACTGCTTGCCGGATTCGGTCAAATCAAGCTGTCGCGTGGTTCGGTTGAGCAGTTTCACGCCGAGTGAATTTTCCAGGCCCGAGATGCGACGGCTCACCGCTGCCGCACTTGCACCCAGCTGATTAGCGGCGCGATTGAAACTGCCCGCCTCGACAACGGTCACAAATGCTTTTAAGGCGACTAGATCATATTGTTGCATTTATCGTAATAATCTTTTGCGAATAGGGTTATTTGTTAACGTTGAGTAGAGCATTAATGTATCTTCACGGCAAGTATTTAACGAAACTAACCTTATGATTAACAAAGCAGCAAAAATGGATGTGCCCGGCGCCGCTGACGATCGTGCGTCAACTCGCTCGAATGGCCGCATCGGGCTGCGTAATACGCCCAGAGGCTACGGACTGGTGGCGATCATTCTGCACTGGCTGGTCGCGCTGGCGGTGATCGGGCTGTCCCCCCTGGGTGTGTGGATGACGGGGCTCGGCTATTATGATGACTGGTACAAACGCGGCCCGGAGCTGCATAAAAGCATCGGCATTGTGCTGTTTATCATTATGCTGGCGCGTGTTATCTGGAGTGCGGGAAATGTAAAGCCGGAGGACGAACCCGGCACCAGCGCAATGCAGCGACGCGCAGCCCATGCCATGCACCAGCTGCTGTATGTGCTGCTGTTCGCCGTAATGATCAGCGGCTACCTGATCTCAACCGCAGATGGCAGGCCCATACAGGTTTTCGACCTGTTCGCAGTACCCGCCACCTTTTCCGGAATTGATAATATGGAAGATGTCGCCGGTGAAGTGCACTGGTACCTCGCCCTGACGCTTATCAGCTTTACCGGCCTGCACACACTGGCCGCGCTCAAGCACCATTTTATCGACCGGGACCGTACCCTCATCAAAATGCTGGGTATACGCTCTCGCAAAACAACACAATAAACTTTAACTCGCAGGAGAACATGTTATGAAAAACAGAAAACTTATCGCGCCGGTACTGGCAATGGCACTGGCGGCCGCTTTGGTGCTGCCGACTCAAGCGCTCGCAGAGAAATACGTAATCGATACCGAAGGTGCCCACGCCTTCATCCAGTTTAAAATACAGCACCTCGGCTATAGCTGGCTGTTCGGTCGCTTTAATACCTTCGACGGAAGTTTCGACTACGACGAAAAAAATCCGGACAAAGCTTCAGTGCAGGTTGAGATCGAAACCGCCAGCATTGATTCAAACCACGCGGAACGCGATAAACATTTGCGCGGCGATGATTTCCTTGACGTCAAAAAATTCCCCAGGGCAAGTTTCGTCAGCACCGGCTTCGATGACAAAGGCGACGGCACCGCCGTGCTCAAAGGCGACTTTACCTTGCATGGTGTTACCAGACCCATCACCATTGATGTTGAGCACGTGGGTCATGGTGACGATCCCTGGGGCGGTTACCGACGCGGATTTGTAGGCAAAACAAATTTTGCCCTCGCCGACTACAACATCAATTACAACCTTGGCCCAAAATCGAAAGAGGTTGAATTGACCCTGTCGGTTGAAGGTGTTCGACAGTAACGACAGAAACAGCAGCAAGCTTCGGTGGGCACCCGGCCCACCGAACGTCGTTGAAGATAAAATAAGAAATGCAGTCGCCTCTCGTGAAGTAGCAAAATGAGATCTGAATTCCCTGATCATCACTTCCCCCGATATAACATGTCCTTTGATAAACGCCAACCCTGTTCAGGCAGTGGATTAGCTTGGGCGCATGATAAAAAATTAAGAAAAAAACCCGTTTTCCGAATTTCACCTTTATAATGAAAACATGACAAAAAAGAAAAATAATCTGACTGATGTTGCGCTTAAGATGATGAATGGCGTGGTGCAGATTCAGGTCGAAGGTTGCATCGAAGAGGATATCCAGTCGGTGATGAACCCCGCGATAAAAATACCGGGCGTGTGGCTGGGTTCCGGATTCTTTATCAAATATAAAAATCTTGAAGGCTACATTCTCACTAATGCACACGTGGTGCGCAATGCCGAGAAGATTGAAATCAATTCCATGCTCACCAGCGAAGAAAAATTCGAGGCGGAGCTGGTGGGTATGGTAAAGAAGCTTGAACCGGATGTAGCCCTGATCCGGCTCACCGACAAGGAGCTACTGCGCTTCAAGGCGCTGGCAGTCAGGGAGATCGAATACCTGGAGCTGTGGGAAGGCAGCAGCCCTTCGCGCGGTGAGGAGATCAAGGCCATTGGTTATCCCATGGGCATGGTCGAGCCGAATATTTCGGGCGGTGAGATCACCAACTTTATTTCCGGCTCGGAATACACCACCGAAAGATTTGTCACCAACGCAGCCATTAATCCCGGTAACTCCGGCGGTCCCAGCGTCAGCAGAGACGGCAAGGTGGTGGGTTTGAATACGGCGGTAATGATTGACGCTGAGAATATCGGTTTCATAACGCCATCGGGTTTCGTCAAAATTATTATCGAGAATGTTTTGCAGCAGAATGAGCCGCAGTTCGCGGGCATCGGCGGCAAGCTACAGAAGAATGCCGAGAATTTCAATCCGCTATTAAAGCAGTCAACAGCCAAAGGCGAGATCGTCGCCCGGGTCGAGGCCAATGGTTTTTTAGAGGCGGCGGGCATTCAGGCGCGCGATGTCATTCTCTCGCTTAATGGCGTGGAGTTTGATCGCCACGGCATCGTTATCGGCAAAGAGGGCCACTTCCGCCATAAAAATATTTATGACGTGATAAAACTGATACCTATCGGCGATCAGGTGGAAGTGGTTTATCTACGAGACGGCGAGACTAAAACGACCAGCGCCAGGGCCATGCGCAATCCGGAAAAAGGCGTGGTCTCGCGCCCCATCATTAACGAGAGAAAATACCTTGAAGTTTTCGGCATGATCGTGCAGGAATTGAGTTACGAAATCATTGAAGCCATGCGTGAAATTGATGCTAACGCACAGATTAATATGTTGCAGACCATCGATCAGGAAAAGCCCATGCTGGTGGTGACGCACATTCATCAGACCACACAGGCCGATGAAATGGAATGGCCACCGGGGGAGCTGATAGTGAGCGCGAATGAAAAAGAGATTCATACCCTGGAAGAGTTTCAGGAGGTGATCGACCAGAACAAAAACGGTACCGTGCTGCTGGAATGCCGTACTGGCAGGATTGGTTATTTTCGAGTTGAGTGAGTAATTAAAAACCTGCTCACCGCAGAGGCGCGGAGAAAATCCTGAATAATATTAGTGTAGCTGCTGCACTCGGTGCATCAAACTTAAATATGTTTTTCTCTGCGTCTCTGCGCCTCTGCGGTGAAAATTTTAATTAATAATTATATTTTATGACAGAGCCCGTTCAACTTGTGGCGCATCGTGGTGAGCCTGACTCTTTTCCGGAAAACAGTCTGGAGGGTTTCGCCCATGCCCTGCGCGCCGGCGCGACCTATCTCGAAACCGACGTGCAACTTACCGCCGATGGCGTGGTGGTGCTCAGTCACGATGAGGATCTGCGCAGGCTGACGGGTAAAGCTGTCAGTGTAACGAAAAATAATTACATCGCTTTCAAGGAGGTTTCCGCCGGTTATCCTGAAAAATTTTCCAATCGATTCGACCACTGCCGCATCGCCACGCTGGAGCAGTTTGTAGATCTATTGCAGCACTGGCCGGGAGTGATCTGCTTCATTGAGATCAAGCCGGAGAGTGTCGTCCATTTCGGTCACGAGATGGTTGTAGATTGGGTGATGGAATCATTGCGTGCGATTGAGGCGCAGTCGGTTTTAATCTCTTTTGATTACGATGCGCTGGTGCTGGCGCGCAGTAAATATCATCGAGCGGTTGGCTGGGTGCTGTCCGGCTGGACAGAGGGCAATAGAATTAAAGCTGAGGCGCTGGCACCGGAATATCTCTTCGTGTCGAAAAATATCTGTCCGCAGAAGCGAGCGGAAGTGTGGCCGGGGCCATGGCGATGGGTGGTTTACACCGTTAATGATTCAGACGAAATAGCAAAGTTTACTGCACTGGGGATAAACATTATCGAAACCAACGGCATCAGCCGGATGACTGATGCCGTCAAGGATGATGCCGACAATTAGGCCGTGGCAGAGACCTGTTCACGCTTCAATTTGCTCTCGAGAAAAAGACAGGCGAAGGGGATGACGGAAGCGAGCAGGGCCATCATCCAGAATAACACCGACCAGTTTTGCTTGTGGCTCACCGGCAGGGAGGTTGCGACGTAGGCCAGCCAGAGAATGCCGTGGGTCATTCCTACAATCCAGACGATATCGAAATAGCCGAAATGGTATTTGGCGGGCATGGCGATGAACAGCAGAATAACCAGTGAGGCACCTTCGATCAGGCTGAGCAGTCTAAAAAAATTAAGCATGGGATCTCTTTGTAGGTCGGGTGTGGTGTCGAATATAATTTATAGTGACGGAAATATTATTGAACCTATTCGGTCAAAGCCGTCTACTTTACAGTGATATCCCATAAATTTCGAGACAAAGTCATGCCTAAATGGCCGCAGTGTTTCCATCAAGCCGCCAACTAGGGTATAAAAGCGCCATGAAATTTCCAAAACGAATACAGCCTCTGATTGACGACGGTCTGGTGGATGAAGTCCTGCGCCAGCTGATGAGCGGCAAAGAAGCCACGGTCTATGTGGTGCGCTGCGGCAGCGAAATCCGTTGCGCCAAGGTTTACAAAGAAGCGAGCCAGCGTAGCTTTAAAAAAGCGGTTCAGTACCAGGAGGGGCGCAAGGGGCGCAACAGCCGCCGCACCCGCGCCATGGAAAAAGGCTCCAAATTTGGCCGCGACCAGCAGGAAGAGGCCTGGCAGAACGCCGAAGCCGATGCCCTGCATCGACTCACCCAGGCGGGCGTGCGTGTGCCCAAATCCTACGGCTGTTTTGACGGCGTGTTGCTGATGGAGCTCGTCACCGACGACGAAGGCCAGGTCGCGCCGCGCCTTAATGATGTCTCCATGACCGCCGAGCTGGCTGTGGCCGACCACGGCGTGATCATGGAATACGTCAAGCTCATGCTCTGCGCCGGCATCATCCATGGTGATCTCTCGGAATTCAATGTGCTGGTAGATGATTATGGCCCGGTGATCATTGATCTGCCCCAGGCGGTGGATGCATCGGCTAACAATAACGCGCAGGCGATGCTGGAGCGCGACGTCAATAATATAACCAGCTACTATGGCCAGTTCGCGCCGGAATTAAAGAGCACAAAGTACGGCCAGGAGATGTGGGCGCTGTATGAGGATGGCGAGCTGTATCCGGAAACCGAGCTCACCGGACAGTTTGTAGAGAGCGATGAAGCCGCCGACATCGATTCGGTCGTGGATGAGATCAAAGCCGCCTTTGCCGAAGAGATGGAGCGGCAGGAGCGTATCCGCGAAAGCTGAAAACAGGCCTGTAAAAACACCTTCGGCAATCGTAGCTCGAAAAACCATGCGGAACAACGATTGTTGCCAACAACACCTGTAACTATTTATTCATCAAATGCAAAAGCGATACGTGCGGCCAGTTTATTCAGCGCCTTGCGTGCGCAGGCTGCATCCTTATCGCCGCCGGGCGCACCACTGACACCGACCGCACCGATATTGAAGCCGCCGGAAATAATCTTAAGGCCGCCTTCCATCACGATAATCCCGTCAATGTGATTCAGCTCCTGGCGTATGTCTTCACGCGCATTTTTAAATGCACCGCTGTCGGTCCATGCCATTACCGTCATATTAGCCTTGCGCTCTGCGATATCCAGCGTGAAGCGTGAGGCATTATCATCGCGCAAGGCGGCACGTACCAGACCAAAACGGTCTACGACCACCGCGCTGATGTGATAGCCCTCTTCGCGGCAGGCACTGATGGTCTCGCTGGCAATATCCCGCGACAGCTCCATGCCAATGCTTTTTTCAGTAACAACATCTGCGGCATTAGCGGGGATGCTGGAAATAAAGGCCAAGAAAGAAAAAACGAAACCGCTAGCTGTCTTTAAAATTGAATTTTTCATTGTTTGCCCTGTTATTAATGTGAGTTGATGCTGTCTGTAAGTTAATGGGTAAATCTAGCATTTTAGTCTTAATAATCAAATGACTTTAAGCATCGCCTGGAAAGGTTACAGAGACAAAGGCGTGCCACAGCAGATTGTGGTTAAGAATTTGAGCATCATAACCAGATCGTAATCATGGTTTAACCGCTGTCGGGAGATGAATGATGTAATCACGACCCTCCTGACAGTCACGTTTCCTTAAGGGATTGCTGGTGCACTGATCGGCATAGTCATAATCAATATAGCGATACATCAGGTGTTCATCGCGCCCCGGTGAAATTCCGAGACGGGTGGTCTGAATAATCCGCTGCGGTTGATAACCGACATCATCGATATAGAAATGCTGCGCATCAAACTGCTGTTGATCCCAGCGCGAGACCTTGAGCGCCAGTGAGGCGCAGAGCAACGTCTGGCCGCTGCACAGTTTGTCTTCGCTACGTTGAGCGCCGCTGCCCTTAACCGGATTGAGCTGCTGCATAATGACCAGGTTATCGCGTGTTGACTTGCGATCAAAATACGGCACACCTGACTTGATCAAAACAGCATTGCCCTTGCCGCGCGCACTGATATTAAGTGAATCGGCCCCTCGAGCGTAATACATATAAATCGTACCCGGTGGCATGAACATGGCGCTACGTTTAAATGTATAGCCCTGTGACGAGTGACTGCCCAGCTCACTGAGAAAATATGCTTCGGTTTCGATGATGCGGCAGGCCAACCAGTGGCCGTTGTAAAGATGGCACACCACCTTGCCCAGCAACGCCTGCGCTAGTTCATCAGGCTGTTGATCGAAAAAGGCGGGCTTGAGACGGGTCATTTTTTATTAAGTGACAAAGTGCGCATATATTCCAGGACTGTCTGCAAGGCGGAGTTTATTAAATCATTACAATATAACTGATCATGTTCTCGATTCCAATACTAGGAAAGTGCATATGGGAACGCAAGCAGTTGAGTAATGCATGTTATGAATAACCGTTTATCCATGCGTTTTGTTAGTAAATAAAAACACATTTCAAATACGCAAAAAGAGGTTGTACACCATGGCTTTACAATTTGACAAGTATGCACAGGAAGGAAACACTTTTTTAAAGGAACTGGCCGAAGAGCTCGACCACCCTGAAGAGATAAGCAGAACAGGAATATTGGTTAGATCCGTGCTGCACACCTTAAGAGACCGGATTGGGATGGGCGAATCATTAAACTTCATGGCGCAACTGCCGATGTTTCTAAAAGCAGTATATGCGAGTGAATGGAAATATCATGAAAAACCCGAACGACTAAAGAATATGGAAGAGTTCAAAGATAAAGTAAAAGAACGCCAGAGCCAAAGCGGGGAAATTGACTTTGACTGGGATCAATCCACGGAGCAACTTATTGAAAAGATTCTGGGATTCATCAACAAGAAATATGTATCTCCGGGTGAAATTGAGGATGTTAAAGACAACCTTCCAGAAGATCTAAAAAGAATATTCGGCCCTGTATAAATAATATTTCAGGATAGAGTGCCAGCTTTTAAAGCTGGCAGATTATACGTGCGATTAGCGTGATCGAACGCATGTAATTAATGAATATTTGATTGCTTCCATAAGCCTGCTATGCTCAAAAAATATTAAAGTCAGCGGCTTAGTGTCAAAAGCTACCTGATAGTTAAAGCCCTTAACTGGCCACCATGTTCAACCCAGCTTCCCAGGCAGCCACGTAGCAAGTGCCGGCCAATAAGCCAGCAATCCCAACGCCAACAACTGAATTAAAATAAACGGCATCACGCCTTTGTATATTTGCGTGGTTTTGATTTCCACCGGGGTGACGCCGCGTAAATAAAATAATGCGAAGCCGAACGGGGGGGTCAGGAAGGAGGTTTGCAGGTTGATGGCGATCATGATGCCGAGCCAGATGGGATCGATGCCCATGGCGAGAAGCACCGGGGCGACGATGGGTACGACTACAAAGGTAATTTCGATGAAGTCGAGGACGAAGCCGAGCAGGAACATGACCAGCATGACGATGAATACGGCGGTGAATTTGCCGCCGGGTAAATCATTGAGCAGTTCCTGCACCAGTTCTTCGCCGCCGTAACCGCGGAACACCAGCGAGAACAGAGACGCGCCGATAAATATCATGAACACCATGCTGGTGATGCGGGTAGTGCTGCGCATGACGGCGCGCAGGTTTTCCAGGGTCAGCTGTTTTTTGGAGGCAGCCAGTAACATCGCGCCGACCGCTCCGATGGCGGCGGCTTCGGTGGGGGTGGCGAGGCCGCCGATGATGGTGCCGAGCACTGCGATGATCAGGAATAGTGGCGGCAGCAGACTTTGCACCACGGCTTGCAGTACCGGCGTGATGTCGTCGTCGATGTTCTGTTGCAGCGCGGGCATGGCGGCGGGATTGATGAAGGCGATGAAGGCGAGATAGATAATGTATAAAACGACCAGCATCAGCCCCGGAATGACTGCGCCGACGAACAGGTCGCCCACCGAGAGCGCTTCCGGCGAGAAGATGCCCATGTCGAGCTGCGCCTGCTGGTAGGAAGACGACAGCACATCACCCAGCAGCACCAGCACGATGGAGGGCGGGATGATCTGCCCGAGCGTGCCCGAGGCGCAGATCATGCCGGTGGAGATGCAGGGGTCATAGCCGCGCTTGAGCATGGTGGGCAGCGAGAGCAGGCCCATGGTGACGACCGTGGCACCGACAATACCGGTACTGGCGGCGAGCAGCATGCCAACCAGAATCACCGAAAACCCCAGACCACCGCGCAGGCGGCCAAACAGACGTGCCATGGTTTCGAGCAGGTCTTCGGCGATTTTGGAGCGCTCCAGCATCACGCCCATGAACACGAACAGCGGCACCGCGATCAGAATCTGGTTGGTCATGATGCCGTACAGGCGATTGGGTAGCGCTTCTAAAAAGGCGGAATCGAAGTGGCCGCTGATCTGGCCAAAACCGGCGAACAGCAGCGCGGTGCCGGCGAGGGTGAAGGCGACCGGGTAGCCCGCGAGCAAAAACAGGAACACCGCCGCGAACAGATAGAAGGGCATCCACTCCATTACTGGTCATCCATCTGGATGGGTGAATCGGTGCGGCCCCGGATGGTTTGCAGGGCGCGCGTGACCTGCGCCACGGCCTGTAACAGCAGCAGCGCCGCCATCACCAGTATCAGGCTTTTCAGCAGGAATACGCCGGGCAGGCCGCCGGCCTCGCGCGAGCCTTCCAGAACCAGCCAGCTTTCCACGACATACTGCCAGCTGATCCAGGCGATGAAGCCCATGAAGGGCATGAGCATGAACAGCGCGCCGCACAGATCGACCCAGGCGCGGGCGCGTTCGCTGAAACGGCTGTAGAAAATGTCGACCCGGACATGGCCTTCGTGGCGCAGGGTGAAGGCCGCGCCGATGAGAAACACCGTGGCGTGCATAACGCCGATGGACTCCTGCACCGCGATCCAGCCGCTGTCGAACAGATAACGCAGCACCACCACGATGAAAGTCACCACCACCATCAACAGGGTCAGCCAGGAAACTGCGCGACCGCACCCGTCGATGAATCGTTCTATGGCGTCGGCGATGGCGTTCATGCCTTAGCTGGCGGTGAGCCAGTACGAGTGGTACTCGTCATGGCGGGCGATGCGGTCGGTGAGAATGGCCTTGAAGGCGTCGGGATTTTTGGTGTGTACCAGTTCGCCGGCGCGGGGGAAATGTTTGTCGTACAGCCGCGACAGCCAGAAACGCAGTGCTCCGGCGCGCAGCATCAACGGCCAGTTCTGCTGTTCGATGGCCAGCAGGGGACGATTTGGATGGTAGCCATCGAGCAGGGCCTGCACTCGGGTTTTATCCAGGCGGGCATCGTCATTGCAGCACCAGTCGTTGACGGTGATGGCGAGATCGTAGAGCAGGGCGTCGTCGCAGGCGTAGTAAAAATCGATGATGCCGCTGAGCCGGTCGTCCTGCCATAAAGTGTTGTCGCGGAACAGGTCAGCGTGGATCACCCCGCGCGGCAGATCAACATTGCGGTTGGCTTTCTGGAAGTCGATTTCGGCGTTGAGGATCTCCAGCTCTTCGGCGGGCAGCTTCTCCTGCAGTGCAGCAGCGGCCTGCATAAACCAGGCGGTGCCACGGGGATTGGGCTGGTGGGCCTCGAAGCTGAGTCCGGCGGTGTGCATTTTGCCCATGGCTACGCCAATCTGCAGGCAGTGCGAGGGTGTGGTTGCAACGATGCTGTCGCCGGGGAGGCGTTCGACCAGCGCGATGGGCTTGCCGCTGAACAGGCGCAGATAATGGCCTGCGTTATCGGCCACCGGGTCGGCGCTGGGCACCTTGTGGTCGGCGAGATGATGCATGAGGTTGAGGTAGTACTGCATCTCCTCGAAATTGTGGTGCTCAAAAATGGTGAGCACGAAGCGCAGCTCCGCTCCATCCTTTATAGTGTTGACGAAATAGTTGGTGTTTTCGATGCCTTCGCTGATGCCGCGGTAATCCTTGAGCTCGCCCACGTTGTAGTTGAGCAGAAATTGCACCAGTTGTTCGCGTTCTATGGGGGTGAAAACAGACATAAGCGGATTAAAACCGAGCAAAGCTCAATAGTGGTTGTGTAAATTTTGGGGATTTTAGCCTATCCCGCGAGAAGATTCAGAGGAGGATGCATCGCGCTCGCGCACAGAGGCATTTGCGAGTGCGCTGAGGGTGTGCTTTGGGATAAACTGCCGCAAAATTATTATGTGTTGTAGGTTCGAATTCATTCGAACGCGGTGCCAACCGAACGGGCGTTGTTCGAATGAATTCGAACCTACAGGACAGTCATTTAAACCGGAACCTGTATGCCGAAATCTGAAAAAACACCAGAAAATAAATCAGAGATACCGCCCATTATTCTGGTCGATGGCTCCTCCTACCTCTACCGCGCCTACCATGTGCCGCAGTTGCAGCGCCTGACCAACGGCAAGGGCGAGATGACCGGGGCGGTGTACGGCGTCATCAACATGCTGCGCAAACTGCGCAGCGATTATCAGCCCGAGTACATGGCGGTGGTGTTCGACGCTAAAGGCAAAACCTTTCGCCACGAGATGTACCCGGAGTACAAGGGCACCCGCCCGACCATGCCGGATGATTTGCGCAACCAGATCAAGCCCTTGCACGAACTGGTCAGGGCGATGGGCTTCAAGCTGATTTCCGAACCCGGCGTCGAGGCCGACGATGTCATCGGCACGCTGGCGACGCAGGCCAGCGCCGAGGGCAAGCACCTGCTGGTCTCTACCGGCGACAAGGACATGGCGCAGCTGGTCAGCCCGCACGTCACCCTCATCAACACCATGTCCAATACCCTTCTGGATGAGGTCGGGGTGGAAGAAAAATTCGGCGTCAGGCCCGACCAGATAGTCGACTACCTGGCGCTGGTGGGTGACACCTCGGACAACATTCCCGGCGTGCCCAAAGTGGGGCCGAAAACCGCCGCCAAATGGTTGAAGGAATACGGCACCCTGGATAACCTGATCGCCCACGCCGATGAGATCAAGGGCAAGGTGGGCGAGTATCTGCGCGATGCCCTGGAAGAGCAGCTGCCGCTGTCGCGCCGGCTCACCGAAATTAGCTGTGACCTCAAGCTCGCCGAAGCGCTGGACGACCTGAAAGTGGGCGAGCCGGACACCGAGACGCTGCGCCGCATCTACACCGAAATGCAGTTCCGCAACTGGCTGGACGAGCTATCCGGCGATGCCGGCGAGAAACAGGCCAGGGTGGCGCGGGAAGTGGATTATGAAATCGTGCTCGAGCAGGACGCCTTCGAGCGCTGGCTTGAGAAACTCAGCAGCGCCGAGCTGATCGCCTTCGACACCGAAACCACCAGTCTGGATTACCTGCGCGCAAGAATCGTCGGCGTCTCGTTTGCTGTGGAAGAGGGTCACGCCGCCTATGTCCCCTTCGGCCACGATTACCCCGGCGCCCCCGAGCAGCTCAATGAAGCCACAGTGCTGGGCGCGTTGAAGCCGATTCTGGAAGACAGCAACAGGCCCAAGCTGGGGCAGAATCTGAAATACGACGCCCACGTGCTGCAGAACCACGGCATAAAAATGCAGGGCATCGCCGAAGACACCATGCTGGAATCGTACGTGCTCGATTCCACCCAGCGCCACAATTTGGATTCGATGGCACTGCGCCTGCTCGGCCATAACACCGTCCATTTCGAAGACATCGCCGGCAAGGGCAAAAAACAGATCCGCTTTAACGACATCGACATTGAAATCGCCGGCCCCTATGCCGCCGAAGATGCCGACATCACCCTGCAACTGCACCGCGTGCTGAGCGCCCAGTTAAAGGCTCAGGGTGATCTGATGAAAGTCTATCGCGACATCGAACTGCCACTGCTGCCGGTATTGCAGCGCATCGAGCGCAACGGCGTGAAAATCGATGTGGCCATGCTCAACAAGCAGAGCAAGCTGCTGCAAGCCCGCATGGCCGAAGTCGAAAAGCAGGCCTTTGAAGTGGCCGGCGAAGTTTTCAACCTGGCCTCGCCCAAGCAGCTACAGGTCATTTTATTTGAAAAGCTGCAACTGCCGGTCAAACGCAAAACCCCCAAAGGCCAGCCCTCCACCGGCGAAGATGTGTTGCAGGAACTGGCCGACGAAGGCTGCACATTGCCACAGCTGATTATCGAGCACCGCAGCCTCAGCAAACTCAAACTCACCTACACCGACAAACTGCCGTTGCAGGTGGACATCGAAACCGGGCGCATCCACACCTCCTATAACCAGACCGGCGCAGCCACCGGTCGGCTGTCCTCGTCCGATCCCAACCTGCAGAACATCCCTATCCGCAGCGAAGAGGGTCGTCGCATCCGCCAGGCCTTTATCGCCGAAGAGGGCAAGTGCCTGCTGGCGGCCGACTATTCCCAGATTGAACTGCGCATCATGGCGCACCTGTCGCAGGACAAAACCCTGCTCAAGGCCTTCATCGACGAAGTCGACGTACACAAGGCCACCGCCGCCGAAGTCTTCGGCGTGCCGCTGGACAAGGTCGAAAACGAACAGCGCCGCGCCGCCAAGGCCATCAACTTCGGCCTGATCTACGGCATGTCCGCCTTCGGCCTGGCCAAGCAGCTGGGCATCGGCCGCTACGAAGCGCAGGACTACGTCAATCTCTATTTCGAGCGCTATCCCGACGTAAAAAACTACATGGACCGCACCCGCGAAAAAGCGCGTGAGCAGGGCTACATCGAAACCGTCTTCGGCCGCCGCCTGTACCTGCCCGAAATCAACGCCCGCAACGGCCAGGCCCGACAATACGCCGAACGCACCGCCATTAACGCTCCCATGCAAGGCACCGCCGCCGACATCATCAAACGCGCCATGATCAACGTCGACGCCGCCCTGCAAAGCAGCAAACTCGACGCCATCGTCGTCATGCAAGTGCACGATGAACTGGTCGTGGAAGTGGAGGAATCGCAGGTTGAAGAATTGAGCCGGCTGGTCAGAGTACACATGGAAGCCGCCGCTGATTTGAGCGTGAAGCTGGTGGTGGATATTGGTGTGGGTAAGAATTGGGATGAAGCGCATTAGTGGCAGGGTGTGCCTGCGCAGAAAACCCTATATTTTTCCGGCCAGATAAATAGTATAACGACTGCCTTTGCCTTTATGCGCTCTGACAGTTTTAGCTTCAACCTTAAAGCCGGCTTTTTTCAGTTGCAGGCTGAATTTTTCATCATGCCAGGATGACCATATCGCTAACGCACCACCAGCACGAAGTGATTGTCGTATGGCCTGTAAGCTTCTGATTGAATAAAGGCTGTTATTGTCGGCATGGGTAAATCCCTCGGGGCCGTTATCAA
>JAVVEE010000046.1:2571-21264 GCA_032251315.1 Gammaproteobacteria bacterium | reverse complement strand
CGGACTAGATCTCTATCCCGAAAATGCTACCAGATAAGGCGCATCCACACGATCGGGTGAAGAGCCAAAAAATTAACCCACCAACACGCCCCACATATCATGCTCATCCGTCTGCTCAATACGAACCATCACCCGATCCCCCGGTTGTAAATCACCCGGTTCCAGAATATAAACCAGTCCATCGATATCCGGGGCGTCGGCCATGCTTCTGGCGATGGCACCGTCTTCGCCGGCTTCATCGATCAACACCTCGATTTCTTTGCCGATGTTTCGTTTCAGGCGCTCGGTGCTGATGGCCGACTGTTTTTCCATGAAACGTGCCAGGCGTTCTTCTTTGATCTCTTCCGGAATGGCTTCGCCGAGTTCGTTGGCGACGGCGCCTTCGACCGGGGAGTAGGTGAAGCAGCCGACGCGGTCGAGCTGGGCTTCATCGAGAAAGTCGAGCAGTTCCTGAAACTCGGCTTCAGTTTCGCCGGGGAAGCCGACGATGAAGGTGCTGCGCAGGGTCAGGTCGGGGCACAGTTCGCGCCATTTTTTGATGCGGCTTAACACTTTCTCGCTCGATGCCGGGCGTTTCATGGCTTTCAGGATGCGCGGGTTGGCGTGCTGGAAGGGGATGTCCAGATAGGGCAGCACTTTGCCGGCGTTCATCAGCGGGATGATTTCATCGACGTGCGGATAGGGGTAGACGTAATGCAGGCGCACCCAGAGGCCGAGGCTGCTGAGCGCTTCGCAGAGTTCGGTCATGCGGGTTTTCACCGGCATGCCTTCCCAGAATTCGGTTTTGTATTTGACGTCGACACCGTAGGCGCTGGTGTCCTGCGAGATCACCAGCAGTTCCTGTACACCGGCTTCTTTCAGGCGTTTGGCTTCGGCGAGCACTTCGTTCACCGGGCGGCTGACCAGGTCGCCGCGCAGCGCGGGGATGATGCAGAAGGTGCAGCGGTGGTTGCAGCCTTCGGAAATTTTAAGATAGGCGTAGTGCCGCGGCGTGAGGCGAACGCCCTGCGGCGGCACCAGGTCGATAAAGGGGTCGTGTTTCGGCGGCAGGTGCCGGTGCACCGCGTCCATGACTTCGGTGGTGGCGTGCGGGCCGGTGACGGCCAGTACCTGCGGGTGCGCCAGTTTGACGACATCGCCCTTGGCACCGAGGCAGCCGGTGACGATGACCTTGCCGTTCTCCGTCAGCGCTTCGCCGATGGCGTCGAGCGATTCCTCGACGGCGGCGTCGATGAAGCCGCAGGTGTTGACCACGACCAGGTCGGCGTCTTCGTAAGTGGGTACAATGTCGTAACCTTCGGCGCGCAACTGTGTGAGAATATGCTCCGAATCGACGGTGGCCTTGGGGCAACCGAGGCTGACGAAGCCGACTTTTTTGGCGCGCTGAGGCGCGGTGTTTTCAAGGGTAGATTTCATGGCGCGATTTTACCTTAGTTACCGCTCGACAGTCGGGCGTTTCGCCAGACGGCTAAACAATTTTTACTGCAAACGGCTTGTTGCTTTTTCTCCGGGCCACTGCAACTTGAGTTTTTAATGAGCGATTACGAAGAAAGATTTAGTTCCCTGTCACGAATTTATGGTGACGAGGTGGTGAAGATGCTGGCCGCTGTGCATATCTGTGTGGTGGGTATCGGCGGCGTGGGTTCGTGGGCGGCGGAGGCGCTGGCCAGGTCCGGGGTGGGCAAAATTACGCTGGTCGATGCCGATACCATCGCGCGCAGCAACGCCAACCGGCAGATTCATACCCTCGAATCGACCCTCGGGCAATCCAAGGCGGGGGTCATGCAGCAGCGCATGCTGGATATCAATCCCGAGTGCGAGGTGCAGATTATCGAGCAGTATATTAATGCGGAGAATCTGCGTGACATTCTCGAGCGCGGCTATGACTGCGTCATCGATGCGGTCGATGGCTTTAAATCCAAAACCGCCATTATTTATTGCTGCCGACGCAACAAAATTCCGGTCATCACCACCGGCGGGGCGGGGGGCTTGATCGATCCTACGCAAATTCAGGTGTCGGATTTATCGAGCACCTGGAATGATCCGCTGGCGGCCAAAGTACGCTCCGAACTGCGCTGTAACCACGGCTATACCCGCAACAAGCGTTATACCTTCGGCGTGCCCTGCGTGTATTCCACCGAGCAGCAGCGTTACCCGGTAGAAGACGGCAAAGTGGGATATGCCAAACCCGGCGTTGCCGGTCTGTCGCTGGACTGTAACTACGGCTATGGCTCCAGCGTCGCCGTCACCGCGGTGTTTGGTTTTGTTGCCGCTTCGACCGCGATCGAGCGCATCGCTGTAAAAAATAAGATTGCGATCAGGTAGCCGGCCTCTTCTGCGGTAAATAAAAAAGGCTCCCAAAGGAGCCTTTTTTCGATCTTTTTTTTACGATCTTTTTTCGATCGGAATTCAGTGTATCAGGCGCTGCAAACATCCACGGCCTGTAAGCCCTTGTCGCTCTCTGCAACTTCAAAAATCACGGTCTGACCTTCGCCCAGTGAGCGGTGGCCTTTGCCCTGAATGGAGCGAAAGTGGACAAAAATATCGTCACCGTTTTCGCGCGTGATGAAGCCAAAGCCCTTGGCGGCGTTGAACCATTTGACGGTGCCGGTTTCACGGCCGGAACCGACTTTTAAACCCTTTCTGGAAGTACCGGCCAGTTGAATGGTTATGATGCATGCGATCAGAATGCTGATGAAGGAAGTTAACAGCAGCGGCAGTTGTTCCGAGCTGAACATGAGTTTGAAACTGGCGCCGATGGCGACCTGGTTATCGTGCATTTGCAGGCTGACGATGGTGGCGATGGCAGCAGTGATAGCGCTGATAATAACTATTTTTATAAATTGGCTTATTGTAATCATTTTATACCCCTAAAGCGGCTATGTAGTTAGTCAAAAAGTAAAACCTGAATCCGTGGGTTAACCGTGGATCCGGGTAAAAGTTCAGCTTGATAAGAATGTAGGGCCGAACAGATAGGAGTATACCTTACGAAAACATGGACAAATAGTTAACTTGCGCGCGGAATTGAGTACTTAGGCTTTTTTGTCGGCAATTTTTGCCATCAGCTCTTCTATCGGGGTCTGGCCGGGGAGTTGCAGGTGAAAGCAGTGTTCTTGCAGATTTTGCATAATGAATACCGGATCTTCGCGGGCCATTTTTGTGTCGGCACTGAGTTCCAGCTCCATTGCGAAACTGACAATGCCGAGACTGTTGAAAATTTCTTTAGGCACGTTTGAAAAATCATCCTCTTCAGCCAGATAAATGTACATATCGGGCTTTCTCGAACAGCGATAAATATAACATTTCATGATAGTAATTTATTTCGCCATGCCGGTGAGTACGGTTGCGGCCGCAGCAATGGTTTTATCCAGATCATCCTGCGTATGCATGGTGGAGACAAAACCGGCTTCGTAGGCAGAGGGGGCGAGGTAGATGCCCTGGTCGAGCATGCCGTGGAAAAATTGCTTGAACTGTTCAACATTGCATTGCGTGGCCTGCTCAAAACTGGTGACCTGTTGTGCTGAGAAAAACAGCCCGAACATGCCGCCTACGCGGTTGCAGGTCATGGCGACGCCGGTGTCGTTAGCCGCATTCAGTATGCCGGTGGTGAGGTATTGCACTTTTTCCGAAAGCTGCTCGAAAAAGCCGGGCGCGGAGATAAGCTCCAGCGTTTTCAGGCCCGCGCTCATGGCGATGGGGTTGCCCGATAAAGTACCCGCCTGATAGACCGGACCCAGCGGAGCGATTTGTTCCATGATGGCGCGCTTGCCGCCGAAGGCGCCGACTGGCATGCCGCCGCCGATCACTTTGCCCAGCGTGGTGAGGTCAGGGGTGATGCCGTAATGGCTTTGCGCGCCGCCCAGGGCGACACGGAACCCGGTCATGACTTCATCAAAAATCAGTACCACATTGTGCTGCGTGCACAGCTCGCGCACGCCCTGCAGAAAGCCGTCGACCGGTGGAATGCAGTTCATGTTGCCGGCCACCGGCTCGATGATAATGCAGGCGATTTCATCGCCCAGCACCGCCAGCGTTTCAGCGACTTTTTCCAGATTGTTGTAGGGCAGGGTCAGGGTGTGTTCGGCCACGCTGGCAGGCACGCCGGGGGAGTTGGGCACGCCCAGGGTCAGCGCGCCAGAGCCGGCCTTGACCAGTAGCGAGTCGGAATGGCCGTGGTAGCAGCCTTCAAACTTGATGATTTTGTCGCGCCCGGTGTAACCGCGCGCCAGACGAATCGCGCTCATGGTCGCTTCGGTGCCCGAGCTGACCATGCGCACCATGTCCATGGAGGGCACAATCTCGCAGATCTTGTCGGCCATCTCGGTTTCGATTTCGGTGGGCGCACCAAAACTGAGGCCGTTGTCGGCCGCAGTTTTGACTGCGTTGATCACATCGGGGTGGGCGTGGCCCAGAATCATCGGCCCCCAGGAGCCGACATAATCGATGTACTGCTTGCCCTGGGTATCGTAAATATAAGCACCTTTGGCCCGTTCGATAAAGACCGGGTCGCCGCCCACGCTGCGAAATGCCCGAACCGGGGAGTTAACGCCGCCGGGAATGTGTTTTTGTGCGGCCTGAAATTGCTCGGTCATGGTGCTCATAGCGTGTACTCGTGTGGCGATGTTAAAAATTAAAAAAATAAAAAATGCCAGCCCGGCAGGTTCATAAATTATGCACTTGCTTCGCGCAAATTGATGAACCCGCCGGGCTGTTTAAAAACAGAAGGCGATTTTAACCGAATAGACGTGAAATTTGCGAGGCTGTGCGGTGAATGTCGTCACTGGCGAACAGATCACTAATCACCGCGGACATATCCGCGCCATTATCAACCAGTATGCCGGCATTTTTTGCGGTAATGCCGCCGATGGTGCAGACGGGGGTGTGCAGCTGCTGTTTTGCAGCGGTGAGTAGTTCCAGACTGGCGGCGCGTGCCTCAGGCTTGGTAACGGAGGGGAAGAAGGCACCGAAGGCGAGGTAGTCGGCGCCGGCTTTTTCCGCGGCCAGAGCCAATTCGAGCTGGTTATAACAGGAAACGCCGATTACTGCATCGGGACCCAGCATCAGGCGGGCCGCGTGAATGGCGCTGTCATCCTTGCCCAGGTGAACGCCGTGGGCCTGCACCGCGTCGGCCAGCTCGATATCATCATTGATAATCAACAGGGCATTGAGCTGTTCGCAGAGGCTTTTTAGTGCGCCGGCCTGCGCAAGGCGTTTTTCGGCGCTGCCGGTTTTATCGCGGTATTGAATCAGGCGGGCACCGCCCAGCAATGCCTGCTCAGCCATGAGCAGGAAATCCCGCTCAGGCATTAGCGTTTCATCGGTGATGGCATAAAGCCCGTGCAGCGGCCGCGTCGTCAACAGTCCGGCCTCAGCTGGCTTTCGTTGCTTCTGAATTGTGCAGCCAGAAGAAACGATCGGGATGGTATTGGCCCATGCCGATCAGTCGTGCATGGATCAGGGATTTATGGGTGTAATCGAGCGCATTATGCACCGCACTAAGGGTTTCGTGGCCAACCGCCAGCAATGCGGCGACGCTGGCAGCGAGGGTGCAACCGGAGCCGTGGTATTTGTGCGGCAGGCGCTCGTAATGAAACTGTTCGAGGGCGCGGTGATTGCTGTACAGCGTATGCACGACATCGGTGGTTTTGGCGTGGGTGCCGGTGAGCAGAATAAATTCACACTGGCTTTCCAGCAGTGCCATTGCCGCCGCCGGCGCGGTATCCGAACCGGGAGCCAGCGCGTGCGCTTCAAAAATATTAGGTGTTAGCACCGTGGTCAGCGGCAGCAGCAGCTCACGCACATTGTCGATTAAATCGCTGGTGCTGAGTGATTGATTATTTTCGGTACTGAAGACAGGGTCATAAACCACCTTGATATCGGGGTAATCGGTCAGTATGGTATGAATCGCCCGCGCAATTTCAGCGCTGCCCACCATGCCGATTTTAATGACGCTGACCGGCATGTCTTCCAGAATGGCGCGAGCCTGCTCGATGATTAAATCGGCCGGCAATGGCAGAAAAGACATGACGCGTCGGGTGTCCTGTACCGTCGCGGCGGTAACAATTGGAGCAGCCATGCAGCCGTGACTGCTGACAGTTTCAATGTCTGCCTGAATGCCTGCGCCACCGCAGGGGTCGAGTCCGGAAAAACATAAAACAACGGGTAATGATGATTCGTTCATAACCGCAAGTTTATGCTTGTGCGCAGGCAAAGCAAGTATAAAATAATTGTGGCTATTTTTATTACCCGTTCAATGGGTACAATAGCAGCAGCTATAATAGGTTTTTTTAATAAGCATTTAAAAGGTAATAAGGCATGAACTACAAGAGCTGGGTCTGTTTGACCTGCGGTTATATTTACAACGAAGAGCTGGGCGACGAAGAGCATGGCCTGGCCCCGGGCACACGCTGGGAAGACGTACCTGATGACTGGGAATGTCCTGATTGTAGTGTGGGTAAATCAGATTTCGAAATGGTTGAAATTTAGCCTTGTCATTATCGGTATGAATTATTTCAGTCAAGATTGCCGTGCAGGTTTATAAGATTAACTGCTCCGCAGATGAAGGCGATAAAAATAAATTGTGTTAACTTGTTTGGTTATAAAATTCTTATTCAGCCTTACATGCATGTGAACGGTGCACATTAGAGTAAACATGAGGCACCAACCAACTAACTTATTTTTTGATTTTCCTCCGCGCCTCCGCGGTGAATGCATTGCCTTAAAATCACTCGCCAATAACCGTAACCGACACATTGCGTTTGAATGAGCTGGTTCGGTGTTCCCAGAGGTAGATGCCCTGCCAGATGCCCAGGTGTGCTTTGCCGTCGTGCACGGGGATTGAGAGCGAGCTTTGGGTCAGGATGGTGCGCACGTGAGCGGACATGTCGTCTGGGCCTTCGTCGGTGTGTTTGAACAGGCTGTCGCCGTCGGGCACCAGGCGTTTCATGAACGCATCCAGGTCGGTTCTGACTGTGGGGTCTGCGTTCTCGCAGACAATGAGCGAAGCGCTGGTGTGGAGGACAAAGATCTGGCAGATGCCGGTGCGGACGCCCGATTTTTCGATGACTTCGCTGATCTGTCGGCTGATGTTGTAGGTGCCGCGCCCCTCGGTTGAAAAACGCAGTTGTTGTTGATGAACCATTGAAGTCTCCTCTTCACTATTTTGCCAGAGAGCGTGGCGTGGCTTAATGCACGGGCGGCGATTATTGCTGCCGGCAGTGTATAAACTCATTGGCCATGGTGCGCATAATTTTGAACCAGGCCTCTCGACCCGGTTCGACGAAAATTCCCACCGGGTCGAGCATAAAGGCTCCGGCCTCTGCCTCGGAAAGCAGCGCTTTCAGTAGCGGGGGTTTTACCGGGGCGTCATAAAAAATACAGTCGATACCCTGTTCCCTGATCATCTGTTTCAGCTCGCTGACGCGTCGGGCGCCGGGTTGCAATTCCGAGCTGGTGACAAAGCCGGCGTTGTTCAAACTGAATTCATTTTCAAAATATTGATAGCCATCGTGGTAGGTAATAAAAGCAGTATCAACACTGTTCAATGACTGTTGCAGTTCTGACCTCAGTTGTGCAACTTCAATCCGTAACTGTCGGCTGTTGGCCAGATACTGCGGCTGGTGTTCGGGGTCGAGAGCAATCAGCCGTTGGGTGATGGCATCGATCAGCGTCTCGACGTTAGCGGTGTTCAGCCAGATGTGCGCATCAATATTGGTATAAAAGTGATCCGGCGCGTGCTCATCATGGCTCGGTGTTTCATCAGCGTGATTCTTGTCGTTATCTTCAGCATGGCCGGGTTCGCCGTGGTCATGATCAGCGGAACGGATCGGCAGTAATTTCAGGCCCGGCGTCTGAATAAGCGCCACCGCCTTGCTGTTGTCGTCCAGGCTTTCAAGAATGCGGGGCATGAAGCTTTCCAGGTTCGGGCCGATCCAGAAAATCACATCCGCGTTAGCCAGCATTCTGCGCTCGGAAGGTCGCAGGCTGTAATGGTGGGGCGACTGGTTGGTGCTCATCAGCAGCTCGGCTTCGCCAACGCCCTGAGTAATGGCCGTTACCAGCGAATGCACCGGCTTGATGCTGGCGACAATGCGCAGCGAATTAGTCTCTGCGCTCGCTGAAGTGGCCATGAATAGCAGAAGTGTTAGCAAGCGGAGCTGTTTAGTCACGATAGTGGATGCAATATGAGATAAGATAAGGCCACAATTTTAGCATCAAATCATCATCAGAAAAGCCGTAGTCAAGCAGTCTGAATACGCCGCGCAAACTGTTCTGGAGTTATCAGTGGAAAAAAATGTTTTACTGGCCGCAGAAAATCTGGGGCTGAAACGGCAGGGTAAAACCATTCTTTCGGATGTGAACCTCAGCCTGCACGAATCCGAAATCGTGACCCTGATCGGTCCTAACGGTGCCGGCAAAACCAGCCTGATTCGAATCCTCCTCGGTCTGAGTGAGGCCAGCGAAGGCAAGGTTTACCGCCGCGCCGATTTAAGAATCGGCTACGTGCCCCAGCGCACCACCATCAATCCGGTATTGCCCCTGCGTGTACGCGATTTTTTGCAACTGGGTGCGCGCTATAGTGACGATGAAATCGCGCAGGTGCTGGAAGAGGTGGGCGTCAGCCACATCACCGACTCGGCCATCCAGAATATATCCGGCGGCGAATTGCAGCGCGTGCTGCTGGGCCGGGCGCTGCTGAAGCGGCCCAACGTGCTGGTGCTGGACGAACCCGCGCAGGGCGTCGACATTATCGGCCAGCAGGCGCTGTATAAAATGATCGCCGCCATCCGCGATCATCATGCCTGCGGCGTGCTCATGGTCTCCCACGACCTGCATCTGGTGATGGCCGCCACCGATCAGGTGATCTGCCTGAACACCCACGTCTGCTGCACCGGCCATCCCGATCACATCAGCGAGCACCCCGAATACCTGAAACTGTTCGGCGACGCGCTCGACGGCATGGCGGTGTATTCACACGTGCACGACCACGAACACGAGCTGGACGGTGCCATCGTCTGCACCCATCATGAAGATTGCAGTCATCGTCATGGATGATTTCATCATCAACGCATTAGTCGCCGGCATCGGCCTGGCACTGCTGGCCGGTTCACTGGGCTGCATTGTGGTGTGGCGACGCATGGCCTATTTTGGCGACACCCTGGCGCACTCCGCGTTGCTGGGCGTGGCGCTGGCGGTTTCCGCCGACATCCTGCCGATACTCGGCGTCGCCATCATCGGCATCGTGCTGGCATCGTTGCTGTACTGGCTGGAGAAGAAACAGGATTTATCCAACGACACCCTGCTGGGCATCATGTCGCACAGCGCGCTGGCGCTGGGGCTGATTTTTTTATCGGTCGCGCAGAAACAGGGCTCCAATGTCGATCTCATGGCCTACCTGTTCGGCGACATACTCGCCGTCAGCCGCGAAGAACTGGTCTGGATTTACGCCGGCGTCGTGCTGGTGCTGTCACTGTTCGCCTATCTCTGGCGAGATTTGCTCTCGATCTCGGTACACGAAGAACTGGCGCGCACCGACGGCGTCTCAGTCAACCGAACCCGCTTCATGTTCATGCTGCTGCTGGCGCTTACCATCGCCGTGGCGATAAAAGTAGTCGGGGTTTTGTTGATCACCGCCTTACTGGTCATCCCGGCAGCGAGTGCGCGACTGTATTCAAAAACACCCTTGCAGATGGTTATGCTCTCGATGCTGTTTGCAATGTTATCTGTGGTGCTGGGTCTGGGCGCTTCACTCTACTGGGACGCCCCCACCGCACCGGCAATGGTTGTCGCCGCCGCAATCGTGTTTTTTGTATCGAGTGTGGTGCGCTCGCGGCGGTAGTGTGTTTATCACGCAATAACGCGTAGATACCATCTCCCTCACACTTTTGTCATACCGGCGTAGGCCGGAGTAGTGGTGCATGGAGGCACCGTTAACGAATCTAAGGACGAAATCCATGTTTGGGCTTTCGTAAAAATATCGAAACTTCGTAATAATGCTTAGTATTTCGGTATGGTCTTGTAATAGTATAGAGTAGCTATATATTGTGAGGGTGCTCGGGTAAAATTCCAGCAGCACGTTTCCGTACACGAAGTTAATAAATAAATTTACGCGGGTTAAGTCATGGTTTTTCGGTGTTCAATAAACATCCCATTAGTATGTGCACTGGCTTTAGGCAGCGGTTATGTGCAGGCACAGGGTTTTGATCTTGATTCGGCGGTTGCGCATGCGCTTAAAAATAATCCGGGTTTGAATGCGGGGCGATATCAGGTCGGCGCTTCGGTCGCACGTACCCAGACCAGCAGGGCAAGGCATTTGCCTACGGTGACGCTTTCGCATACTGCGCGTTTAAGTGACAACCCGCTCGATGCCTTTGCCGACAAGCTCAATACCCGTCAGGTGACCTCGGCCGATTTTGAGCCTGCCCGGCTTAATCATCCCGGATCTTCAGATTTATATTTCACTGAGCTGGCACTGCGCTGGCCGGTGTATACCGGCGGGCGTTTTTCGGCCATGGAGGAGGACGCTGAACATAGTGAGAGAAACGCCCGCTTGCAATATCAGCGTGAGCGTAAGCAAATCGCTTTTAACACTATTAGCGCTTATCTGTTTGTGAAGGCCACGGAGCAGGGGCTGGTCATTGCCGAAGAGGCGGTGGCGGCGGCGCGTCAACATGCTAACACCACGGCCAGGCTGGCCAGGCAGGGGCGTATTGTCGAATCGGATAAGCTGGCCGCGGCGGTGAATCTGGCGGCGGTGCGTTCTCAGCGGGAGCAGGCGGAAACGCGTCGTCGTTCCGCCGTCGATGAATTTAAGATGGTGATGGGCTTGCCCATGGACAGCGAAATCAGCCTGGCGGAAGAAAATATAGCGCCTGTTAGCGGCGATGTCTCTATCTCCGAAAATGAGAAGCTGGCGCTGGATAATCGCAAGGACCTCGCTGCGGCGCGTGCCATGGTGCAGGCGGCGCAGGCGCGGGTTGAGGCGGCGCGTTCGGTGCGTAAGCCGAGTGTTGATGTGGTGCTGAGTTCGAACTGGTATGACGATAATCCGGGTTTCGAGAGTCAGTCATCCAGCATTATGGGTGTGCTCAGTTTTGATTTGTACAATGGCGAGAGCAGTGCTGAAATTGATGTGAAGCTGGCGCAGCAGCGTGAGATGCAGTGGCAGTTGCAGTCGCTGGAACTGTCGGTACAGAAACAGGTGCGGGATGCCTATAGCCGCTTGCTGGAATCGAGAGAGCGGCTGGCCATCGCCGAGGATAATGTAAAAGATGCACGGCGCACGGTAAAGCTGGTGCAACAACGTTACGGGCAGGGGCGGACTATTCTGCTCGATCTGCTCCAGTCCGAGCAGCTGTATACCAATGCGCGCATTGAAAAGCTGACAGCACGTTTGAATCTGAATGTGGCGCGGGCTGAGTTACCGCTGACAACAGGCACATTAATGCTGCCGGATAGGGTGTTGCCATGAGCCGGGCCGGATGTATGTTGACACGGCTGGTGGCGCTGGCGCTGCCGATGCTGCTGGTATTTAATGTCTATGCCGTCGAGACCGGATTAATAGCAAGCAGGTTGCCGATTATTGAAAGGCCTGTGGTGGAAGTTGAGGCGGTGCCGGGGAAGGATAAGTACATATCAATTCCCCATACTGCGTTGACTTATCGCTACGGCATTCCCGGAGTTTTTGTGGTGCAAGATAATAAAGCACGTTTTCGTATGGTGCAGCCCGGTGAAATCAGCGGCAAAAAAGTGAAAATTCTCAGCGGATTATTCGGTGGTGAAACACTGCTCATGGGTGATCTGGAGAAGGTTCACGATGGTAGTCCAATAAAAATTTCAACAAGGAAATAACCGGTTAAATAATGACTGATCAAATACCACCCCAGGGTTCAGATAATGAACTCAACGTCGCCGGACGCGTCGCGTCCTATTTTATCGACAACAAGCTGACGCTGCTGATTGTTATACTCGCATTCGTTGCCGGGGTGTATGCGTTTCTGGTGACGCCGCGCGAAGAGAATCCGAAAATTGTGGTGCCGGCGGCGAATGTCATTGTGCAAAAACCGGGGGCTTCACCGCAAGAGGTGCAGCAGCTCATCATCAAGCCGCTGGAAGCTATTTTGCAGGGGCTGCCGGGCATGGATCACACCTATGGCACGGCGATGGATTCAATGGGCGTGGTCAGCGTGCAGTTTAACGTCGGCGAGAACATGGAAGATGCGCTGGTCAGGTTGTACGACCGTATTATGAGTAACATCGATCGTCTGCCGCCGGGTACGCGCCAGCCGCTGGTGAAGCCCGCTGATGTTGATGATGTGCCGATCGTGGTGGTTTCACTGTCGTGCAATGGCAAAGCTGACTGTAATCTCAGACGAGTCGCTAATGATGTTCTGGAACGCCTGCGCCGGGTTGATAATACCGGCGTTGCTTATGTGCATGGCGGGCGCAAGCGCGCTATCAGTGTTGATCTCGATCTTGAACGCATGCACCGTTATAACGTCACTCTGGAAAATATCCGTAAGGTCGTTGAAGGCACTAACCGCGCGATTCCTTCCGGTACGTTTGTGGGGGGGAATACCATAGCCATGGTGCAGACCAGTGGTGCGCTGAAAACAGCTGAGGATGTGGGTAATCTCGTTGTTGCCCTGTGGCAGCATAAGCCGGTCTATCTCAGGCAGGTGGCCGAAATTACCGACGGACCGGAAAAAATCGACAAGGTCTCGCGCATTGGTTATGGCCCTGCCTTTGAGGGCAAAAAACCCGCCGATTACGAAGTACCGGCAGTCAGTGTCGCCATTGCCAAACGTGCCGGGTCGAATGCGGTGAGTGTGGCCGATGCCATTCTTGAAGATCTTGAACGCATTCAGGACAGCCTTATTCCTATCGGCATTAATGTCGATGTCACCCGCAATGATGGTGCCCGGGCTGAAGATGCAGTTAACGTATTAATGGAGCATCTGGCCATTGCCATTAGCACGGTGGTAGTTCTGCTGATTCTTTCACTGGGCTGGCGGGCCGCTTCCATTGTCACTGTCACCATTCCGCTGATTCTTTTTATCACCCTTGCCGTGGGTTACCTGTCCGGTCAGAGCATTAACCGCATCACACTGTTCGCATTGATCCTCTCGCTCGGTTTGCTGGTGGATGATTCGATTGTAGTGATCGAAAATATTTACCGCCATTACACGGAAAAAGGTGTAGACCGATTACGCGGAGCTGTGAGTGCAGTTAATGAAATAGGCCGGCCCACTAATCTGGCGACCTTTACCGTTATTCTGGCGTTTCTGCCCATGTTCTGGGTGACTGGCATGATGGGACCGTACATGTCACCTATTCCCTTCAATGTGCTCGTTGCCATGATCGCTTCACTGGCGATTGCCTACACGGTAGCGCCGTGGGCGGCCTACCGGTTTTTGAAAGTAGAGGGCAAGGGTCACGAAGAGAAGCACGGTTTTCTGGAGCGTAATTATGCCCGCATGTTGAAGCATCTGATACGCAGCCGATTGACGCGCAATTTGTTTTTTGCCGGGGTGACACTGGTGTTGTTGCTGGTGCTGATTATGCCGGTGTATCAGTGGGTGCAATTTAAGATGCTGCCGAAAAACAACACCAATACCTTTGTGATCACCATTGATATGCCCGAAGACACCGCGCTGGAAGTGACCGACTATGTGGCACGGCGTGTCGGTGACGTGGTCAGGGAGCATCCGCTGGTTGAAACCTGGGAGACCAGCGTGGGCCAGGCGGGCGTTATCGATTTTAATAGTCTGTTGCGCGGCGGGAGTTTGAAAGAGGGATCCCATGTTGCCGAGGTGCGCGTGAATCTTGTCAATAAACATCATCGCGACGAATCATCCATCGACATTGTGCTGGGCCTACGCCCTGCGCTGAACGAATTGCAGAAAGAGACCGGGGCCAATATCAAACTGGTCGAAGATCCACCTGGACCACCCGTGCGCGCTACGTTGCTGGCAGAGCTTTACGGCCCGGATTATGAAACCTTGCGTGAAATTGCCAAAGAACTTCGTACCGAAGTTTTTGCGAGCACGCCCGATGTGGTCGATATCGACGATTCAGTGACCGCAGATGTGACTGAATATAATATTGTAATTGACCGTGAAAAGGCCATGCTAACCAACATACCACCAGCGACGATCGCCGAAACTGTGCGTGCTTATGTGGCCGGCATGGATGTCGGCACGGTGCATCTGGAGGACGAGAAAGAGCCGGTACCGATCACATTCCGGGTACCCGCTTCGGATCGCACCGGGCCGAAAGATCTGTCCAATGTCTTTTTCACCACGCCGCAGGGACGGCAGGTGTCGTTGATGGATATCGCCAGTGTTGAAGAACGAATTGCACCTAAACCGATACGCCACAAAGACCAGTATCCGGTGGTTTATGTCACCGGTGAACTGGCCCAGACCAGTCAGGTGTATGCGGTATACAGAATGTGGGATTACCTGGAAAACAAAACCCTGCCCAGTGGTGTGAAACTGACCCAGTACTTTATGTCCGACCCGACCGGAGAAGGCTATGCCGTGCGCTGGGATGGCGAAATGCGTCTGACCCTGGATGTGTTTCGTGATTTGGGTTCGGCCTTCGCCGTCTCCATTGTGCTAATTTATCTGGTGCTGGTAGGTTATTACCGCTCGTTCGCCATCCCGTTAATTGTCATGGGGGCAATCCCCCTGACCATTATTGGCGTGCTGCCCGGACACGCCATCATGAACCAGTATTTCACCGCCACCTCAATGATTGGCGTCATCGCACTGGCGGGTATCGTCGTGCGCAATTCATTATTGCTGATTGATTTTATTCTGGAGTATCGACGTGCGGGCAACACCGTCGATGAAGCCGTACTAGCCGCAGGCATAACCCGAATGCGCCCGATACTGCTCACCGCTTTCTCTATCATGCTCGGTACCTTCATCATCATCTTCGACCCGGTGTTCGGCGGCCTGGCGGTATCACTGATCTTCGGCACCTTCGCCTCGACCATGCTCACACTGCTGGTGATTCCGCTGGTGTATCTGGTGTATGAACGACGCGGGGAGAAGGCAGAGAAAACATAGAAAAGATAGTTGGCAGCAGGCTGTTATAAGTTAAAGGCTTTTAATCGCAGACAAATTTTTCAGGAGTAGTGGTGCATGGAAGCACCGTTGACGAACCTGAGGATGGAATAAATTTGAACAGCCGCTCTATAGCTGGCCCGCAGGGCGAATTACAGGAAGTAATTCGTAACGCAGGAAGCCCGGAATAACCGTAGAGGAAACATCTTTTGTAGATGTGGTGTGGCACGAACCGCATCGGTCGCATAGTTATTGAAGTTGATAAATCGCAATGCCTTAATATATTTTCAGGAATATCATTGTACTGAGGACTTAATCGTGAAGTTTTTTCCGAAAAGGTTATCAATAGGTATGCAAAAATATATTGAGGACGTACAGAAATGATAAAAAATAATTTGTTATTGTGTTTTGCCATGCTTTTTAGCACCTCATCCTGGGCGGAAAACTGGTATGTCGATGGTGGCCTGGGGTTCGTTACTTTTGATGACGGTGTCGATGAGCTATCACCCACCAATATCTACATACGGGGTGGTTATATAATTAATCCGAATTTTAATGTCGGTATCGAGGGTAGTGTGACAGCTTCGCCTGATCAAATTCCCGGTGTCCCGGTGGATTTTGATGTGGATATCGGCACGATTTATGTGCGTGCCGGCGCGCCGGTCAGTAACGCTGTCAGGCTTTATGGCCAGTTAGGCTCGAGCACAACGACACTAACCGGAGAGTCCGGAGGGGTTTCGGTCTCCACTGATGACAGTGACATAATGATGGGTCTGGGTGCGGAAGTGGATCTGGGCAGGGGTTCAACCTATCTGGCAATCAACTATTCGATCTACTACGATGATGAAGGGGTTGATGTCACAGGATTCAACCTTGGCGTAGGTGCGCGTTTTTAGCCTCGATTTGATGTTAGTAAGCAAACTAAAAGGCGGCCTCAATGCCGCCTTTTAGTTTATATGAAAAAATGGTTTTAGGCTGAAACCCCCCAGCTACGCTAATGGCCAAACAGTTTTTGACAGCGATTAACAGGCTTGGTTTTTCTATGGGTGTGTGTTGTTGTGTGCCCTGAAAACATCATTCAGGATATCGGCGTCATCGTTAGTAAAGCTGAAGACTGAGTGAAAGCTAACATATCGACCATCGCTGCTGATAACGGGATGATAAGCGCCGGCAGTCACAAGGTCGCCGGTTGCAGGCAGGTTGATCCTGTCAATAATGATCTCGTCCGTATTTGAGTAGTCGCGCACAAAAATATCCCTGATACCTAATACGTCATTAACAACCAGGTCGGATGCCAGTGATTCGAATGCAATGTAGTCGCCGTTACCGCGGATGCTCGCGTTGTTGCTGGCGGCGTTGCCGCTGTTAGTGGTATTCGGATTGACACTGATCAGTTGCGTTGAAGGTAATAGCCGATCACGAAGATATACATCATCAGCACCATTAGTATCCAGCGTTGCATCCAACATGGCGATAGTATGAAAGGCAACCGTCGTTCCATCATCAGAGACAGAAGGCATATGACTATCTGCTGTTGCTTCGGTATCTGTAGTGGTCAGGCTGATTAGTTCAACAGCGTGTGTTGTCGCATTCGTATCAACATAGTAAATATTCCTGAAGCCATTACTGGCTGTGAAATTAGTCGCCATGGATTCAAATACAATATACCTGCCATCTGCGCTTATCTCAGGATGGGTGCTGGCAGCATTGCCGGCAACTCCAGCAGCGCTTCTACTGATCATTTCAACCGACTCGTCATTCATATCTTTACGGTATATCTGCACAACACCGCCACCATCAATAGCTGAAAGATTCGGGTCAGAGGACTGGAAAACGATGTATTGTCCGTCATCGCTGATCCGGGCATTTCTGGAACCGGTAACGCTGTTATCCGGCGACATATCTGCACCACGGCTCACCAGCGTTATGGAGTGATCATCAAGATTCTTTAGAAAAATTTGAGTCGGGCCATTAGGGCTTAGAGTGATGTCGGTAACCAGGTTGGTTGCGGACGATTCAAACACCACATAACGGCCGTTCGCGCTGAGGCGGGGGTTGCTGGCCGCGTTGTTGGCTTCCACCATGCCGCTTTCATCGCTGCTGACCAGTATTACCTCACCGCTTACAGTGTCCTTTCTATATGCATGCAATCTGTTGAAGGTGGTCGCGACAGAAGTCAGGTTGCCGGCTTCAGACTCGAACACGATGTAGCGGCCGGTGGAATCAATGTCAGCGTTACTGCTTAGGTCATTGCCGCTGACACCATCCTCATTTTTTGACACCAGCATCATGGCCGGGCTCGTTGTAAAGCTCCAGACGTAATCGCTGCTAAGCGGTGTGTTACCAGTAACATCCTCAATGCTGGAGTCGATGGTGGCGCGATACTCGGTGCCGGGTAAGAGATCGGGAGCAGGCGTAAGCGTGGCGGTTTTAGTCGTCGCTTCATAGCTGAGGGTAGTCGCCACAGGCGTGCCGTTCAGGGTGAGAAAAAAGGCACTGTCGAGGGTCGCTGCATTGATGTCATCGCGAAAGCTAGCGGTAATCTCGGTGCTGACCAGAGCCGTGTCACTGCTGCCGGGAGGTGATACTGCTATCACGGCAGACTGAACAAACGTGCCGGATGAGGATTCAAAAAAACACCCCGGCAGCATCAGGCTGATAATGGCAGGGATGATGAAAGTCGAAAATAGCATCAGTCGCTTACGGTATGATTTGAAGGTGCCTGGCAAAATATACTCCTCAGTCGATGCCGATTAATCATAGCATTGCCGCCTTTTTTATTAACACTGAGTTGTGACCGGTAATTATGGAGGCAACATATGACTCTAAAAAACGAAGCCGAGCTCTAATCGTTGAGCAAAAAAAGGACCCGTTAAGGTCCTTTTTTTGTAGGGTTTCATCAGCACCTGTGGGTCATATCCGTTGCTGTGCTTTCACAACAGATAGGGTGCCGACTTGCTGCGCTGGCTCGGTAACGGCATTGCCATCCAGAGTTACCGCAGAAGGTGATTTATCTGGATAAAGATGGCTTGTTTTTATTGTGGTTATAAGCATAAGGAATTTACGCATTTAGCAATTTGCGAAGGGAGGGTTCCAGAAATCGCCACTTTTTAGATTTGTTGATTAAAAAAGAAAATAGGTATATGTTGTTCTAGAAATTTTTAACAATGGCGGGTTAGCGCCAGCTCTGTTTTTTCAGTGTTAAAACTGTGGTCGTTTATGTCGCTTCTTAATGTAGTTGTACTTTTCGGTACAGAATAACCATTCTTCAGGAGATTGATATGGCAGAAAGTTCAAATGTTGCATTAAAGGTTATTGGTCTCGCTCTCTTAGTTGCAGGTATCGGCCTGGCATTTTGGGGTTACCAATTGTCGGAGTCTGTAGGCTCACAAGTCACTGAAGCGGTGACAGGTGCAGAGTCAGATAAAATAATGGCTCTTTATATTAGTGGTGCTATCAGTTTTGTAGTGGGTCTGTTCCTTATTAAGTAGAAAGCTGGAGACATCATGGATATAGAAAGATTGATTATAATTTTAGCCATTGGCGCATTAGCGGGATGGCTGGCGGGCAACATAATGAAAGGCCGCGGATTCGGCGTCATCGGCAATATTATTGTAGGAAT
>JAVVEE010000046.1:0-2471 GCA_032251315.1 Gammaproteobacteria bacterium | reverse complement strand
CCTCAATAACAGAAGGTACTTTCATAATGATTTCATTTAAACGCACACTAACCCTGTTTTTATCTCTTGCGCTTATCAGCGTATCTCTGGGCAATGTCCAGGCGGCCGTTGTTTCCAATGACCAGGTTATTCTTAAAACCCAACAGGTAGAAGATAAGGCTACTCTGCTGCAAGCTGTTCAGCGTGAAGACGTGCAGCAGCAGCTTTCCAGCATGGGTGTCAGTTCCGCCGATGTAGAAAGTCGCATCAATCAAATGACGCATGAAGAGATCGCCCAGCTTAATCTGCAGATGGCGGAACTACCTGCCGGTGAAGGTGTGCTCGGTACGATTGTTCTCATCTTTCTTGTCTTTGTGATTACAGACGTTATTGGCGCTACTGACATCTTCCCATTCGTTCACCCTGTTAACTAATAATAGTGAATGAAAGTAGTAATTCTGCTCGTTTCTCTGCTGGTTCTCAGCAGTTGTGCATCAACTCCACAAAGCAGACTGATCCGGACTAACCCTCCGGATTTTCTGCCGGTGGCAGTTGAGTTAATCAATACGCCGTTTTATCCCCAGACAAAGTATCAGTGCGGTCCTGCCGCACTGGCTACCCTGCTTGAGTTTCATGGCGTCGAAACAACGCTCGATGATTTGTCCCGTCAAATTTATATTCCCGGTCGCAAAGGCAGCCTTCAAATTGAGGTGATCGCAGCCGCTCGTCGCCACGAAATGCTGCCCTATACATTAGAACCGAACATGCTCGATATTTTTACTGAAGTCGCGGCAGGCAACCCGGTGCTGGTTTTGCAGAATCTCAGTTTTGAATGGTATCCGCAGTGGCATTATGCCGTGGTGGTTGGCTACGATATTGACCGCCAGGAGATCACGCTTCGTTCCGGCACTACCCGGCGCTGGACGACCCCATTTAAGGTTTTTGAACGCACCTGGCAACGCGCCAAATTCTGGGCGCTGGCCATGGTGCCGGTGGGTGAAATACCCAAAACCGCAAAGCCACTGCCTTACCTGAAAACTGTGTACGCTTTCGAGGAAACAGGGCATCCGGAACTCGCGCTCAAAGCCTACCGCTCAGCGAGCCGGCGATGGCCGGATGTGGTCGATACCTGGTTGACGCTGGGAAATATGCTTTTGCATACACAAGACTGGTCCGAGGCTGTTCAGGCCTTCAGCACGGCAACCCGTCTTGAACCCAAGTCATCGACCGGTTGGAATAATCTGGCGTATGCGCTGCACGGGTATGGTTGCGCTGATCAGGCAAAGCAAGCGCTGCAATGCGGTTTGAAAACGGCACCGGATGATGAAAATCTGCTCGATTCGTGGCAGGAACTATCGACGCCTTCGGTTAACAGCAATCATGCTGAATGTCCGGTGGTGCAGTGTTGAAGGGATAGTTGGCAGTTAAATGCTTAGGTCCGCGAATAACGCGAAGGACGCGAAAAAATCATTTACATTATTTATTTTTGCCCTTTTCGCGTCCTTTACGGACAATTTTTTTTATCCGTTCTTCTGTATAACTTGCCAGTTCCACGGGATTCATATTCTGGGGGTTGATGGGTTCGAGAAAGTGCAGTTCGGCTGTCAGGTTTTTCGCGGCCATGACGTTTTTGACCGATTCCATAAAGGTAGTGTCGCCGGTGTACAGTACCGCTGTATCTACCGGGTTGCCCTTGCTGTCGGGATACTGAATCGCCACGGGCTGGATCAGGCATTCTGCGTCTATGGCGCTTTGCATCAGGCGACCGTGAAAGCGTTTGATGTTGCCGTCAGAAGTGGTGCCTTCCGGGAATAGCGCCACGTGCTGATCATCGCGCAGAGTCTGCTGCATTATCCTGATTGCGTTGGCCGAAGCTGATTTGGTGCCACGCGGTATATAGAGTGTACCGGCTCTGCTCGCCAGCCAGCCGAAGACCGGCCAGTCTTTGACTTCGGCCTTGGATAAAAAGCGTACCGGTAAGCGGCTGCCGATGAGGTGAATGTCCAACCAGGAAAGATGGTTAGCAACAAACAGTGTGGCGCTGTTTGCCGCCGTACCATAACTATTAACCTTTATACCGAGAATCTGAAGTACGCGCCGATGCCACCAGCAGGTAATGTGGCTGGTCAGTCCCCGGCGCGGCATGGTGCCGCGTGGCAAAATGAGTGTCAGGAGCGAGCCTAAAATAATCAGCAGTATCAGCAATACAGCGCGATAGCCGATGCGTATTAATGGTATTAGTTTAATCATTAGTTGGATGTTAATTTATCGTTTATTTGTATTGTGGGCCTTAAAGCAAAACCTTTTTTACCGCAGAGGCGCTGAGGCGCAGAGAAAACTTCAGTGGTTTTAAGTTCGGCTCTATTATTATGCTAGCTGTATCAGATGGGTAGTACGCATGTGAAAGCATCTAAATGTACTAACAAAACGCATGGAAAGGATGCCCTTCAATCAAGACCGTCAGCAGCAGGGATGCTGCTGACGGTCTTGAT
>JAVVEE010000045.1:0-22203 GCA_032251315.1 Gammaproteobacteria bacterium | reverse complement strand
GTTAACGGGACAGCAGTGTAAAAAAATAGAATCCCTGTTAAATGTTGCTAAAGAAGACAAGCACAGGCGCGCACTCCAGTCACAGCTATTAAAAGAAATAAAAGCCAGATATGAGGATGTAAATAATCCTGCGTAAAACGTATCAGCTCAGACCTGATCTAACAGACACCCATTTTTTCTCAGGTGCCTGTTAGTTCAGATACGAGCCAATTTCTTTTCACCCAACGTGATTCACCATCAAGAATGTTTCAAGTAGTAAAAATAGAGTTAGTTTAGCAGGCTCACGATTGTCAAATCACAGTAGACTGATCTCGGACTTTCCAGGAGGCTGCCGGTTTTAGGGGGGATTGAAATGACCCTCTTCTCACCTGAAAGATAACCTAATATCTTCAGGAAGACGGCCAGAGCCTGGTGTCGCCGAGGTTGTCGATAATCTCCTGATGGGCTTCGAGCTCTAATTGAGTCGCCCTGACTACGCTCAGGCTTTCTCTATTCTTCGACAGACTACGCGGCTCGACCACTTCACCGGCATCGCTCGCTTCCCGCTCACTGTCCAGCAGCAAATGAACCTGACCACCGGTCATTCGCAGGTAAACTTCGGCCAGAATTTCGGCATCGAGCAGGGCGCCATGGAGTTCGCGTTGCGTATTGTTCACATCGAAGTGCTTGCACAGGGCGTCCAGATTGTTTTTCTGCCCCGGTCGCATTTTGCGCGCCATGACCAGCGTATCGATGACATTGCAGTAGGTCGAAATATCGCCCAGTTGCGCATCCGCCTGTCGCAGCTCGGTGTCAAGAAAGCCCACATCGAAGGGCGCGTTGTGGATAATCAGTTCCGCACCGCGGATATAATTCAGGAAATCCTGCACAATATCGGCGAAACGGGGCTTATCCTGCAAAAACTCGCTGGTAATGCCATGCACCTCCAGTGCACCCTCATCACTATCCCGATCGGGCTGCAAATACTGGTGGTAGTTGTTGCCGGTTAATTTACGGTCAACCAGCTCTACGCAACCGATCTCGATAATGCGGTGGCCGAGACTGTGTTCCAGGCCGGTAGTTTCGGTATCCAGTACAATTTTTCTCATGGTCTATTCCCGTCAGCAGCTGTTTGCGCGTATTTACAGTTAGGCCTGGATCTCGTCAATGGCCTGGTTAGCCAGGGCATCGGCAAGGTCGTTGCCTTCATTATTAGAATGCCCCTTCACCCAGATCCATTCAATCTCATGTTTTTGCGTGGCGGTATCCAGTCTTTTCCACAGATCGACGTTTTTGACGGGTTTTTTAGCGGCGGTTTTCCAGCCCCGCTTCTTCCAGTCGGGCATCCAGCTGGTAATGCCCTGCAGCACATATTTTGAATCGGTATAGAGCACTACGTGACAGGCGCGCGTCAGTGATTCCAGCGCCTTGATCGCCGCGGTTAATTCCATGCGATTATTGGTGGTTTCCGATTCCGCGCCATACAGTTTTTTGTGGTGGCCATTATATTTCATGCTGACCCCCCAGCCACCCGGGCCGGGGTTTCCGCGGCAGGCGCCATCAGTGTATACAATAACTGAGGTGTTGTTTTTATCTTGCATCATTTCGTCATTCTATCCCGTAACATAAAAATTTTTCAGCTTAATGGAATAATACGTGCGTTATACTACCTCTGCAAAACTGGTTCAAATAGTACAAATAACACAAAGTCATTGATTTCATTAAAGGTAACCATGCATACAAGAATTCTTCATTTTATTTCATTCCCTCTGCTGACCACTGTACTGGCTGCCTGCCAACTTGAGACTGTCAAACCAGAGGATACTTCAACTAATGTTAATGCTGACAGCGTTCCAACCACTACCATCCCCGGCACTGAAGCTTCGGCTTCCACTGACTCCGATACGCTTGATTATGATGCAGCATTCAATGCCTTAATTACGGCCAGCGAGCCCCATGAGACAGTCTGGCAGCATGTACGCGCCGGTTTCAAATTCAACTCGGACTACGATCAGGAGCTGATACAGGCTGAACTGGCATGGTACAGCAGCAATGAGGGCTACATGAACCGCGTGATGGAACGTAGCGAGCCGTTTCTGCACTACATCCTCAGCGAGGCGGAAAAGCTCGGTCTGCCCACCGAGCTGGTCTTGCTGCCTATCGTGGAAAGCGCTTTTCAGCCCTTTGCCTATTCCCATGGCCGGGCTGCGGGTTTGTGGCAGTTTATCCCCGCTACCGGTCGCTCGTTCGGTTTAAGGCAGGACTGGTGGTACGATGGCCGCCGTGACATCCACGCCTCGACTCAGGCAGCACTGCAATATTTATCCAATCTGAGCAAAATGTTCGATGGCGACTGGCTGCTGGCTCTTGCCGCCTACAACTCCGGTCAGGGCACCGTCAGGAGGGCCATCAGAAAAAATGAGCGCCTGAACAAGCCCACCGATTTCTGGAATTTGGACCTGCCTCGGGAAACCCGCAGCTATGTACCCAAAATGCTGGCACTCAAAGAGATCATCAATAATCCGCAGGACTATGGCGTCAGCCTGCGCTGCATTCCTCACGTTCCGGGCTTCAAACTGGTCGATGTGGGCTCGCAGATTGATCTCGCTCTAGCAGCGGAAATGGCTAACATAGACCTGGATACACTCTATAACTATAATCCGGCTTTCAACCGCTGGTCGACCCCTCCAGAGGGGCCCCACATGCTGCTGTTGCCCGCCGATGCCGCCGACACCTTAATTACTAATCTGGAAATCCTACCCGAAAAAGAGCGGGTTAGCTGGAAGCGTCACCTTATTAAATCCGGCGATACGCTGGGTCAAATCGCCCACAATTACGACACTACCGTTAAACACCTGCGCAAGGTCAATCGCATTAAGGGTAACAACATTCGTGCGGGAAAATACCTGCTCATTCCGGTGGCCAGCCGCAACCTCAGCGAGTACACCCTCAGCGCCGATCAGCGCCTCAGCAGCAAAAAAACCAGCGGTAGCGGCACCCGCATCAAGCATGTGGTTGCACGGGGCGACAGCTTCTGGAAGATCTCCAGGAAATACGATGTGAGTATGAAAGAGATCGCCAAGTGGAACGGCATGGGTCTGCGCGACCCGCTACGTGAAGGCCAGAGCATTGTGATCTGGACGGGCAGCGCACCGACTCAAGCTTTGAGCGCTCGGGGCAGCTCTGCCAACACCAAAAAGTCCATCTCCTATACGGTGAGAAATGGGGATTCATTGTCCTACATTGCCCAGCGATACAATGTCAGCGTGAATGACCTGCACCGCTGGAACGATATCAAAGGTAAATATATACAGCCAGGTCAGCGTATCAAGGTTCACATCGATATTACCGAACAGAACAACGGTCGTGGTTAATGCCATCAATCTCTATTTTGTTGCTAACAAGCAGGGTTTAGCCACTAAAATCCGCGTCTTTATTACTGATGCCGCCCATGTGAATATTCAGTGAGTGGTTGGCAACAATCACAAAATCCAGAATTTGCTTATCATCCGATATTTTGTACAGACTGCCGCCATCGGCACGGGTTAACTCCATGGCGCCCTTTAGGATTTTGTCGCAAACAATATTGGTGTCGCGCTCAGCCGAAAGGCTGATGCCAATTTCATTCAGGCGCGCAACCCGCTGAACAATCTCTTCCATTATTTTTCTCTCATTTATAGTGCTTACTAACAAAACGCATGGAAAGTATACCCTTCAATCAAGACCGTCAGCAGCAGGGATGCTGCTGTCGAGCGTACACTGATGTATTCTCAGCGCGTCTTGATTGAAGGGTATCCTTTCCATGTGACTCAATAGCACGTAAATTGTAATAGCTCAGATCCGGAACATAAACTATTTAATACAATGCATTCACCGCGGAGGCGCGGTAAAAGTTTTTATCCTTTATTCCTGAACCCCGCCTTTGGTCATATTTTCCGGTGCCAGCAGGCGCTCTAACTCGGGGCGGGGAATGTCGGTCATTTCGCAGGCGACATCGATAACTGCGCGGCCTTCGGCGTAAGCCTGCTTGGCGATTTTGGCTCCCAGTTCGTAGCCGATAACGCGATTGAGCGCGGTCACCAGAATCGGATTTTTCGCCAGGGCGTTTTCGATATTTTTATGGTTAACGGTGAAGCCCGCAATCGCCTTGTCCGCCAGTAGGCGCGACGCGGATGCCAGCAGATCAATACTCTGCAACAGATCATAAGCCACCAGCGGCAGCATGACGTTTAACTGGAAATTACCCGACTGCCCGGCGATGGTGATCGAGGCATCGTTACCAATCACTTTGGCACAGACCATGGCCACCGCTTCAGGAATCACCGGGTTGACTTTTCCGGGCATGATGCTGCTACCCGGCTGCAATGCCGGCAGGGCGATTTCGCCGATACCTGCGAGCGGCCCGCTGTTCATCCAGCGTAGATCGTTACAGATTTTCAGCAGGCTGACCGCGACGGTTTTTAGCTGGCCGCTCAATGACACAGCGGCGTCCTGTGAACTCATGCTTTCAAAACGATTGTCGGCAACACTGAAGCCTAAGCCCGTCTGCTGTGACAGAGCGTCAGCCACCAGCGTGCCAAAATGCTCGGGCGCATTAATGCCGGTACCCACGGCGGTGCCACCAATCGCCAGTTTTTTCATTGCCGGGATGGCGTGCCGGACACGTTCAATTCCGCTGTGAACCTGCGCGCCCCAGCCACCCAGTTCCTGCCCCAGAGTGATGGGCATGGCGTCCATTAAATGTGTGCGCCCGGTGCTCACCACCTCCTCCAGCTCGGTCGCCCGGCTGTTGATTACGCTTTCCAGATGCCTCAGCGCGGGCAGAAGTCGCTTCTCACAAGCGATGCTGGCGCTGACGTGAATGGTCGTGGGAATGACATCATTGGAGCTCTGGCTCATGTTGACGTGATCATTGGGATGCACGTCAATGCCGGCATGCTGCGAGGCCAGATAGGCGATCACTTCATTGGCGTTCATGTTGGTGCTGGTGCCCGAGCCGGTCTGGAAAACATCGATGGGGAATTCCGCGTCCAGCTCGCCATCAATCAGTCTCTGACAGATGCTGATGATGGAACGATAGCGCGCCTCATCCAGCCCACCAATTTTATGATTGGCTTCGGCACAGGCCATTTTTACCCGGCCCAGCGCCTGCAGAAAAGCGCCCGGCATGGTCAGATTGCTGACCGGGAAATTATCCACTGCACGCTGCGTCTGCGCGCCATAACAGGCGCTTGCCGGTATTTCCAGCTCGCCCATACTGTCTTTTACTGTGCGAGTTTTTGTCATCGCGCTCTCCATTAATTCAAAACTTTATTGCTGTATAATACGCGACTTTAGCCATACATAAAGTCAAAGCTTGTCACAATACCGGGACCCATACTATGAGCCATACGATGGAATTAAATGAACTCACCGCCATCTCACCTGTTGACGGCCGTTACGGCAGCAAAACCGCCGATCTACGCCCCCTGTTCAGCGAGTTTGGCCTGATCCATCACCGCGTGCTGGTCGAAGTGCGCTGGTTACAGGCGCTGGCCGCGAATCCGGAAATCGCCGAAGTGCCGGCTTTCGATAGCCATAGCAACAACCTGCTGAACAATATCGTCGATAACTTCAGCCTTGCAGATGCGCAGCGGGTAAAAAATATCGAAGCCACGACCAACCATGATGTGAAAGCGGTCGAGTACTTTCTCAAGGAAAAAATCCAGGGCAACAAGTCGCTCGAAGCGGTCTCCGAATTTTTTCATTTTGCCTGCACGTCAGAAGACATCAACAACCTGTCGTACGCACTGATGCTGAAATCCGGTCGCGACACCATCATCATGCCCGCCATGGATGAAATCATCGACAAGCTGAAAGCCATGTCCCACGAGTTTGCCGACCAGCCCATGCTCAGCCGTACCCACGGCCAGACGGCATCGCCGACCACCGTCGGCAAGGAGCTCGCCAATGTCGTACACCGATTGCGCCAGCAGCAGAAAATCACGGCCAATGTTGACTTGCTGGGCAAAATCAACGGCGCGGTCGGCAACTTTAACGCCCACTACTGCGCCTACCCGGAAATCGACTGGCCGGTCTTCGCCGAAAACTTTATCGCCTCCATCGGCCTGAGCATGAACCCCTACACTATCCAGATCGAGCCGCACGATTACATGGCCGAACTGTTCGATGCCATCAGCCGCTTCAACACCATCCTGATCGATTTATGCCGTGACCTCTGGGCCTATATTTCACTGGGCTATTTTAAACAACGAACCATCGCCGGTGAAGTCGGTTCATCGACCATGCCGCACAAAGTTAACCCTATCGATTTCGAAAACGCCGAGGGCAACTTCGGTATCGCCAATGCCCTGTTTGGCCACTTCACCTCAAAGCTGCCGGTTTCACGCTGGCAGAGGGACCTGACCGACTCAACCGTGCTGCGCACACTGGGCGTGGGTTTTGCCCACAGCCTGATCGCCTACCAGTCGCTGAACAAAGGCCTGAACAAACTGGAAGTTAATGCCAAAAAAATCGATGAAGATCTTGAGAGCAGCTGGGAAGTTCTGGCCGAACCGATCCAGACGGTGATGCGCCGCTATGGTATCGAAAATCCCTATGAAAAACTCAAGGAGATGACGCGCGGCAAAGGCATCAATCGTGAGGATATGCACAGCTTCATCCAGACGCTGGAAATTCCCGAAGAAGCCCGTCAACGTCTGCTTGATTTAACACCACAGAATTATATTGGCAATGCCGAACATCAAGCCCGAAAAATCTAAGCACACCCCTACTCAAATGTCGCCCGGGATTTTTTCGGGCGAGGTCACACTCGAGGTTTTTTTGCGCGACTACTGGCAGAAAAAACCGTTACTGATACGCAACGTCTTCCCCGACCTGGTCCCTCCCCTTACCCCCGAGGAACTGGCGGGGCTGGCCTGCGAAGAGGGCATCAATGCCCGGCTGGTTATAGAAAAAGATGACAGCGGCCCATGGGCCGTGCAGTACGGCCCCTTTGATGACGACAGCTTCAGCCATCTCCCCGAAAGCCACTGGACACTGCTGGTCAACGATGTCGAAAAATACATTCCCGAAGCCAAAGCCCTGTTCGACCAGTTTCGATTCATACCCGACTGGCGCAAGGATGACCTGATGATCAGTTATGCGGTCGATGGCGGCTCAGTCGGCCCGCATCTCGACGCCTACGATGTTTTCCTCATTCAGACTCAGGGGCAGCGGAACTGGAAAATCAGCTATCAACACTGCAACCGCTTTATCGAGAATATTGAGTTAAAGATACTGGCCGAGTTTGAGGCCGATGAAGACTGGGTGCTCGATCCCGGCGACCTGCTGTACCTGCCGCCCAATCTGGCGCATTACGGCATTGCCAAAGGCCCGTGCATGACCGCCTCGGTCGGTTTTCGCGCCCCCTCGGTGCGTGCCATGACCAGCGAATTTGCCGAATATATCGCCAACCACACCGATGCCTCACTGCGCTACGGTGACGCCAACATTGCTTCGCAGGCGGAACCATCGGAAATAAGCGCTGCTGCCCTGGCCAGCGTCAAGGCGCTGCTTTATCAGCAACTTGTGGTTGACGACTCAGCCCTGACGCAGTGGTTTGGCGAATACATGACCGACGCAAGGTCAAGCAGTGAGCTCTCAGAGAGCCATGAAGACAGGATCGATTTCGATACCTTGAAGCAACAACTATCGCAGCAGCATGAGCTGCAACAGTCGCCCTTCTCCCGCTTTCTCTATGCGCAGGAAAATGATGCCGCATGGCTGTTTGTCGACGGCAAAAGCTACAGAACCAGCCTGAATTTTGCCCGCGCCCTGTGCCGCAGCCATACGCTGAATGCCGCCGATATTCTCGCTGCCATCGCCATCCCCGAGGATGAAGCAGCACTGCTGGATCTGTACAACCGGGACTGTCTGGGCTGATCACAGCAGCGGGAGATCACGTTAAAAACAATGAGTGAAGGGCTGCAAATAATCACCACCAACTGGGCACAGCACAGCCCGCAGCTCAAGGAAATCAGAACGGCTGTATTTATTGCTGAACAGCATGTGCCCGCCGATCTGGAATGGGATGAATATGACACACAGTCGATTCACTTTCTGGCCCTGCTTAACAACCAGCCCGTTGCCACCGCCCGGCTCAAACCGGATGGTCAGATAGGCCGCATGGCCGTTATCAAAAAAAACCGCAATCAGGGTATAGGCAAAAAATTACTGGCAAGCGTATTATTGCACGCAGAAACACACGACTATCGCATGGTCTACCTGCACGCACAGAAACAGGCCACTGATTTTTACAAACAATTTGGATTCATCTATACTGGCCATGAATTTACCGATGCGGGAATGCTGCATCTGGCCATGTACCAACAGCTCAACAATGAAACTTAGTTATGCCGGTTATTACCTCTGTTCCTTTCTGCGAAGAAATGCCCAGCCACCTCAAGCTGGGCGAAACCAATGCCGAAATTCCGCTAAGCAGCGCTGAAGAAAATCGTAACATGGCTATATCCCTGGCCAGCCAGGCCAGATACGGCATTAATATTTTCACCCAGGATCTGGATAATGCCGTCTTTGATAATGAAGAATTCGAACAGCATATTTCCAATCTCGCCATCCGCCATCCTCGCACTCAGGTACGCATTCTCGTGCAGGACTCATCGACGGCGATAAAAAAAGGACACCGCCTTATACGTATTGCCCAGAAGCTAATCAGCTCGGTGTTTATAAAAAATCCGCCGGAAATTTATAAAGATGACAAAAGTGTTTTTATGACCGTGGACGGCGTTGGCCTGTTATACCGAAAGCATGCCGAAAACCATAATTATCAGGCATCGGCGAATTTCATGTCACCGTCGCGAGCCCAGATGCTGGATAAGTTTTTCAATGAAGCCTGGGAACACAGCACCCGTGACCAGAAGGTCCGTCGACTTCATATTTAGAGACCCGCTTCACTGAATTGGTCTGGCTTTACACCTGCACATTAACCAATTAATTAAAAATCCACTACCTATTCATATTTTCAGCAACTCAGCAGTTCGCTCGGCACAGTCTTTAATTAATGCCGGACCCTGATAGATAAAGCCTGTATATATCTGCACCAGCGAAGCACCCAGTTCCATTTTTCTTTTGGCATCGCCTGCTGAAAAAACTCCGCCGGCGGCGATTACGGGGATCTGCCCTTTCAGCTCGGAGACCAGTGTGGCCAGCACATGATCCGACTTTGACCTTAAGGGTCGACCACTCAGCCCACCCTGCTCAGCCGCCTGTTTCAGGTCACGCAGACCTTCCCGGCTGTTGGTGGTATTGGTGGCGATGACGCCGTCGATCTTCTGCTGTAGAAAAGTCTGCGCCAGCTCGGCGATTTCGCCATCATCAAGATCGGGGGCGATCTTCACCACCAGTGGTACATACTTGCCATGAATATCCGCCAGCCGAGTTTGCTCCTGCTTTAAGGTGGCCAGCAGTTTCGCCAGCTCCTCGCCATGCTGCAAGTCTCTCAGCCCCGGCGTGTTGGGCGACGAGATATTGATAGTCACATAATCGGCATGGGGATAAACCTGAGTCAGCGCCGAGCGGTAGTCGTCGGCGGCCGTTTGCAACGCGGTATCACGGTTCTTGCCGATGTTGATTCCCAGCACACACCGGCGCCGGCTGCGCCTGACATTATTCACCAGCGCCTCAACCCCGTTATTATTAAACCCCATGCGATTAATAATCGCCTCATCGGCTTCGAGTCTGAACAGGCGGGGTTTGGGGTTGCCGGGCTGCGCTTTCGGCGTGACTGTGCCGATCTCGACAAAACCAAAACCGCAGGCTGCCAACGCATCGATGTGCTCGCCATTTTTATCCAGACCGGCCGCCAGCCCGATGGGGTTGATAAACTCGATGCCCATGACTTTAACCGGCACCTTTACTGTTTCGCCGATAAACAGTTTCAGCAGCCCCAGTTTATTGGCCACATCCAGCAGTCGCAGCGAGAGTGTGTGTGCGGTTTCGGGTTCGAGTAAAAAAAGCAGTTTTCTGGCAAGCGGATAAAAATTCATCTTGGCACTCATCCGGGTTCAATATGTTCGACTATTAACTGCAAGTTTCGATAACCGCGAAACTCGTTAACATTCATCCGATAAACCATTCTCAATGGTGAGTCACCGGCCGGCAAAACATCAGCGCTCTGGTTAAACGCAATAGCATCGACCTCCGCATTATTGATGCAGTGGCGCAGTTTAAGTTTTAGATGTTTTTCTTTCAGCACTTTCCAGTCCAGAACAGAAAACTCATCATTAAACAGCGGCTCGGGAAAACACTGTCCCCAGGGCCCGGCCTGAGACAATGCTTCTGCGGCATTCATACTCAATTCACCCATTTGCAAGCCGCCATCGGTTTCTATCACCTTGTCCAGCGATTTTTTATCGATGCAGCTGTCGATTTGCTGTGAGAACGCGCTGGAGAACTGTTCAAAATCGGCTTTCTTCATGCTCAGTCCGGCGGCCATGGCGTGGCCACCGAATTTCTGTATCAGGGCCGGGTGCTGGGTGGCAATGGCATCCAGCACATCGCGGATATGCACACCCGGTATGGATCGCGCTGAGCCTTTTATCTCATCGCCGCCGGCATCGGCAAAGGCGATAACCGGGCGATGAAACTTTTCTTTGACTCTGGAAGCCAGCAAGCCCACCACACCCTGATGCCACTCCTCATCAAACAGACACAATCCCGACTGCAATTTCTCGCCAGCCATTTTAACCAGCAGAGTTTCCATAATGGTCATAGCCTGCACCAGCATGTCGCCTTCAATTTCCTTGCGCTGCTGGTTCAACTCATCGAGCATTTTGGCGTAATCCATCGCCGTCTCAAAATCATCCGCCAGCAGGCATTCGATACCCGCAGACATATCATCCAGTCGTCCGGCGGCGTTCAGACGTGGCGCGACGGCAAAACCAAAATCCTGCGTACTGCAATTGTGCATGTTTTTGCCTGAAATTGTGAGCAGGGCCTGAATGCCCCAGCAGCACTGCGACTTGCGAATACGGCTGAGTCCCTGCTGCACTAACAGTCGATTATTTTTATCCAGCGGCACTACATCAGCGACCGTGCCCAATGCTACCAGATCCAGCAGGCTTGCCATATTAGGTTCGGGGCGCTGTGCATCAAACCAGCCACGGGTGCGCAAGCTTGCACGCACTGCCAGCATGACATAGAACGCCACGCCCACGCCGGCCATCATCTTGCTGGGGAAAGCACAGTCCTGCTGATTGGGATTCACAATCGCATCCGCATCCGGCAGAACCGCGCCCTGCAAATGGTGATCGGTGACCACGACTTTTATGTTTTGCTGTTTCGCGTAGGCCACACCATCGATGCTGGAGATACCATTATCGACGGTGATGATCAAATCCGGTGACATGTCCCTGGCCAGCAGCACAATTTCAGGGGTCAGCCCGTAACCGTATTCAAAGCGATTGGGCACCAGGTAGCGCACACCCGGCAAACCCAGCGAACGTAGCGCGCGTACCATCAACGCCGAGCTGGTGGCCCCGTCGGCATCAAAATCACCGACGATAACCACGGCTTCATCATTCATCACCGCATCTGCAATTATTGCTGACGCCGCTTCAATACCTTTTAACTTTGTAAAATCAAGCAATCCTGAAATCGAATAATCAAGCTGATCGCAATTTACAATGCCCCGGTTTGCATAAATCCGTTTCAGCAGTGGATCCAAATCACTCGCTTCGAGCGCGGCGGAAACTTCGGTGCATTTGCTGATGACGCTAACATTATTCATAGGTATGGATATAGTTGCTTATACGTTTATTACGAAAAAATCTGAATCTGTTGCCAGGTGATATTTGATAACAGACACCGTTACAGGGATACAGATTAACCTTTATCTTTTTCTTCATCGCCCAGTTTAAAACCGGTTCCAGCCATTGCCTATAGAACTCATTCAAACTGCTTTGCCATGCCATAACATCGCCATAGCTGGTCATCTCAAAAAGATCGTCCAATACCAGCATGGAGTTTGATGCGGTTGGAAAGCCCGCCATAAAGTCCTCGGCATGAGTCACTGAATGGCATTGCCATTGATTTAAAACCGCCAGCCCCTGAACCATGGCATGTCGGCTAAATATTTCCATAGCCTGCTGCTTATTATTATCCGCCTCAGCGTTAAGCGGCAATGCGCCCCCGCCCCAAAGCCAGGCGCCGTTCACGGGCAGCTTGTCCGCCTGCTCACGCTGCTCATTAACAGCGCTGCTGTGCAGTAGCATCTGCACTTCGTTCATAAACTTTTTCCAGTACAGCGCATCTTTACCCTGCGGCATGAAGGCATAGACATTGCGGCCAATCACTTCATGCAGAGGCGCAGTGGTGACGCGTTCGTGGTCGGCAATGTTGAGAAACCAGCTATCCTTGTCGGTCATTAAAAAACGAATGCCGTCTTGCTGAAAGTGGGCATTCAATGCTTCGATCAGGGCGGTAGATTCTTCCAGGGTCAGATCCAGCCCGTGGCTGTCACGCAAAATCGCGTGATCCATATCCGCCTGCAGATAAACCGGATCCGCACGAAACCAGTGTCCCTGCTCGGTATAGCGGCCACTCGCCAGCAGGGACAGCGCCGCTGCGGGCAGAGGCCGGGTGTCATCCTGCCCGAACATGAGGGCGAGCACTTCATGGAAATTTGTTTGCGGGATATGCTGCTGATTAGCCCTGGCTAACCACGACACCAGCGCCTTAACAGAGTCACTATCGAGGCTATCTATTTCAGGAAGTGGGCCGCACAGGCCCGGTATAACAAGATTAAGCTGCGGCAATTTTTCGCCTTATCTCGAAGAGCGCGATACCTGTGGCGACCGAAACATTAAGGCTCTCGACGCTGCCGCGCATGGGGATATAAACCAGCTGGTCACAGTTCTCACGGGTCAGTCTGCGCAGGCCTTTTTCTTCCGCGCCCATAACCAGAGCCATGCGTTGGCTGACATTAACGTCATACAGGCTGTGATCGGTTTCGCCCGCGGTGCCGACGATAAAGACATCATGCTCATGCAGCTGTTCCAGGGTGCGCGCCAGATTGGTGACCGTGATAAAGGGCACCGTTTCCGCCGCGCCACAGGCGACCTTTCGCACCACCGCCGTTATGCCGGGAGTACGATTTTTGGGTGCGATCACCGCATCCACACCCGCCGCATCGGCGCTGCGTAAACAGGCACCGACGTTATGGGGATCCTGAATTTCATCGAGAATCAGCAGCAACAGATCACCCGGCTTGTTCAGAATATCATCCAGGGTTGTCAATCTGGACTGCGTCACCCGCAACTCGGCTAACACGCCCTGGTGGCTGGCATCCTGAGACTTCTTTTTCATTTTGTCGGATGAGATTGCCTGAACGGAAACCCCGTATTGATGAGCCAGCGCCAGCAATTTGCTGACACGCTGATCATTGCGTCCCTGCAACACCCAGAGCTGTAATACATCCTCACCCCGGTTTTCAAGAGCTGATTCTACGGCGTGAATTCCATAGATTAATTCATTCCGGTTTTTAGCCAACTGAACGACCCTAATCTTTTTTCAGCAATTCAAAATCAATGCGTCTTTCATTCCGGTCTACATTGGTCACGCGTACCGACACCGAGTCGCACAGGCGGAAGGTCTGGCCGGTGTTCTCACCCACTAAATGGTGCGCGACGGGATCGAACTGATAATAATCTTTCGGTAGATTGGTAATATGAATTAACCCTTCTACATAATAATCATCCAGTTCAACGAACAGGCCGAATGAAACTACGGATGTGACATGCGCGGTAAATTCCTTACCTACCTTGTCCATCATGTATTCACACTTCAGGGCAAACTCGGCATCGCGCGTTGCCTCATCAGCACGGCGTTCATTGCTTGAACAGTGTTCACCCATTGAAGCCATCTGATCATGACCGTAGATGTAATCGCTTTTCTTCCTTTTATGAATAATATGCTTGAGCGCACGATGCACCAGCAAATCAGGATAACGGCGAATCGGTGAAGTGAAATGGGCATAGGCAGTCAGAGCCAGACCAAAGTGTCCGGTATTCTCGGGCTTGTAAACCGCCTGCTTGAGTGAGCGCAACAACAGGGTCTGCACCAGATGGCGATCTTCTCGATGCTCCAGCTTCTGAGTTAACACCGCATAATCCTTGGATTCCACTTTTCCCTGGTGTTCGCCAAGGGTCAAATCCAGCTCGCTCAAAAAGCCGCGCAGATCTTCAATCTTGTCATCATCAGGACGATCATGATCCCGATAAAGGCAGGGCAATTCATGCTTAAGAATCATTTTTGCCGCGGAGACATTAGCTGCAATCATGCATTCTTCAATAATTCGGTGTGCATCATTACGGATGAACGGCTCGATATTCTCGATGCGCTTGTCATCGGTAAACACGATCTTTGTTTCGGTGGAGTCAAACTCAATCGAACCGCGTTTGTTTCGCGCTTTAATGAAGGCACCGTACAGCTCATAAAGATTTTCAAGATGCGGCACCAGCTCGGCAAGTTCTTCCCGCATTTCCGGCTTCTTCTCCACTACTGCATCGGCAACCATATTGTAGGTCAGACGTGCATGTGAACTGAATACCGCCTCGAAAAATCCGTAGTCTGTAATCTCGCCATCCTTATCAATTTGCATTTCACAAACCATACACAGGCGATCGACCTTCGGATTGAGAGAGCAGAGGCCATTGGAAATCTCTTCAGGCAGCATGGGAATAACCCGCCCCGGAAAATACACCGAAGTCGCCCGCTCATAGGCGCTATTATCCAGTGCCAGGCCCGGCTCCACATAATGGGCCACATCAGCGATAGCGACCAGCAGTCGCCAGCCATTCGCCACCGGCTCGCAATACACCGCATCATCAAAATCACGTGCATCTTCACCATCAATCGTCACTAAGGGAATTGCGCGTAAATCAACCCGGCCCAGCTTGTCTTCATCCCTGACTTCCGATCCCAGCTTCGAGGTAGCCACGAGCACGTCTTCAGGCCACTCATTAGGAAGGCCGTGATTATGAATCGCAATCTCTATCTCCATGCCGGGGTCAGCTTTATCACCAATCACACTGGCCACCCGTCCAATCGCTTCTCTTTTGGAGGTGGGATACTTGGTGATCTCAACCTTAATAATCTGTCCCGGTCTGGCATCACCCAGCTCGCTGGCGGGCAATAAAATATTCTGGGTCATGCGTTTGCTGTCAGGGGTGACAAAATAAACGCCATCTTCATCAAACAGCTGTCCGACCACAAATTGATGGGCGCGCTCAATAATGCTGACAACAGCCCCTTCACGGCGTCCACGGCGATCAATGCCTGCGACTCTAACTACTGCCCGGTCACCATGCATCAATGTTCGCATTTCTCTACCGTTCAGGAATAGATCATCACCACCCTCTTCGGGCACCAGAAAACCAAAACCATCGGGATGAGCAATCACCCGGCCTCGAATCAGATCTTCCTCATCCACCGCCAAATAACCACCGCGGCGGTTCTGCACCAGCTGGCCATCGCGAACCATCGCGCGCAGACGTCGTCGCAACGCCTCGTGCTCATCATCCGTTTCCATTTTGAGATGCTCAAGCAGCTCGGGCAACGTCATGACGTTATGCTCTTCGATCACACTGAGTATTAACTGCCGACTGGCGATAGGGTTTTCGTATCTCCCTGCCTCGCTCTTAGCCTCAGGATCAACCACTGGCCCTTTTTTGGCACTTTTACGTCGGGGCTTGCCACCTGATTTACCCGTCGGCTTGCCGCCAGACTTAGCATCAGGTCTGGCGCCCGAATTAGCATCAGGCTTAGCACCCGGCCTGGTATCCTGCTTGCCACCACGGCCGCGTCTGGACCGAGACCTTTTCCTGGGTTTTGCCCCGGTTTTACCCTCGGCCTCACCCCTGGATCTCGTCCCTTCGCCCTTCCCCGCTTTTGCTTTGGTTGTGGCCTCAGCTTCCGCCTCAGGTTTTGATTTACGCAATGACTTAACTATTGATCTAGCTATAGCCCCGATTTTAGAGCCGAATTTTGATCCGGTCTCTGGTTTTTGAGTTTTTTTATCATTCATCCGCGAATTGTAACCGCCAAATCAAAATATTCATAGCGTTGCAAATTGACAGACGTACAATCTGCATGTAAAGTCGCGCTCTGTTCCGGATCAGTGATCCAGACTCACCTTTGCCGAGGTGGCGGAATTGGTAGACGCGCTAGCTTCAGGTGCTAGTGGCCTTATGGTCGTGGAGGTTCAAGTCCTCTTCTCGGCACCATCTTTAGTATCTATATGCCGTCCAGGCATATTCAATATAAACTCACATCCTTAAATTGTGTATAACGACTTCCTTCGTTAGCACTCATCTTCACCCGTGCAGAAAAAATTGTTATTTATACCTTATGTGGTACTCATTGGTAGAATAACCCATAATCACAGCACTCTATAACATCGTTAAAACAAGGACTCCATCATGTCTAGCTGGCCTGAACCCGCTCAAATAGAAACAATGTTTTCAGAAAGGTTTACTGAGCTGCTGGTTTTACTGGCTTCTGTTGACTTCTGGATACAGCTTGGGGTTATTATCGCTGTTTTTATCATGGCGCGCTGGTTTCTAACCCCGCAACTGCGCAAGCTGCTTGACCGGGTCTCTTCCGCCGGAGGAAGGGTCGCGAGTTTTAATCTGCTCATCGTCACACTCAATGAGTTTGCCAACACGCTGGTCTGGCTGTTATTGCAATGGAGCGCCATTCAGGTTTATGTCTACCTGGAGCAACCGCACAGCCTGCTTACCCCCGTCGCCAGCCTGCTTAGCGCCTGGTTATTAATACGCATCACTTCGAAACTGGTCAGTAATCGCGCCACCGCCCGCCTTATTGCTACCGTGGCATGGACGCTGGCCGTGCTCAATATTTTCGGATGGTTACACCCCACTCTGGAATTACTGGACAGCATCTCTTTCACCATGGGTTCAATGCGCCTGTCGCCGTTAGTGATTATCAAGGCGGGACTTTTATTATGGCTCTCGCTGTGGCTGGCCCATGTTCTGGCCGGCTTTCTCGATCGGCGACTGGAAAATTCGGAAAGCATCACCCCCGCCATGCGAGTACTCAGCGTCAAGCTGCTACACATTGCCCTGATCACCGCCGCTTTTCTGATCACATTTTCTGCGGTCGGAATTGATTTAACGGCGCTGGCCATCTTCGGTGGCGCACTTGGTGTCGGGCTGGGTTTTGGTCTACAGAAAATATTTTCTAACCTGATCAGCGGCGTCATCCTGCTCATGGATCGCTCCATCAAGCCCGGCGACGTCATTGCCGTGGGTGAAACTTTCGGCTGGATCAATCACCTCAGCGCGCGCTATGTGTCGGTGATTACCCGTGATGGCATTGAGCACCTCATCCCCAATGAAATACTCATAACCGAACGGGTGGAGAACTGGTCATACAGCAACGACCTGGTACGTTTGAGACTGCCGGTCGGCATTTCCTATAAGGCGGATGTACGGCTGGCAATCAAGCTTTGTGTGGAGGCGTCTCAGTCAGTAAGTCGCATTATGAAAGAGCCGGAACCGCGCTGTCTACTGAAAGGTTTCGGCAACAGCTCGGTGGATCTGGAGCTGCGCCTGTGGATCAACGATCCTCAGAATGGTCGCGCCAATGTATTGAGTGAAGTACTGCTCGGCATCTGGGATCGCTTCCATGAACACGGCATCGAAATCCCCTTCCCGCAACGCGACCTGCATTTACGCAGCGGCTTCGAACAGCTTAAAAATCGTAACGACCAGCCGACAAAATCAGGAGAAGATTCATGATGCAGTTTATGTTGTGCCATAACAACACCACTCAGGTGGGCGGCCGGGAATTATTAGAACAATGGCGCAATAATCCTGACAGCTGGATCTGGCTGGATCTGCACGACGAACCGGCGGAGCAGGAACACGCCTTTCTCATTGAGCATTTTTCCCTGGATAACGGCGCCCTTATCGAAGCCCAGCGCGAGCGGCACCCGCCCAGTTTTGAAGTTTTTGAAAACTATATATACCTGTTACTCAAACCCCTGGATGCCGAGTCTGACTCACTCGATTTCAGCACCCTGCAACTGGCGATGTTTGCCGGCGAGGGTTTTCTGGTTACGCGTCATTCCAAAGCTTCCCCCTATCTGGCCAAACTGTGGGCAACGCTGGAACGCGACGGCTGCGACGGGACCTTGCCTATCTCTATAGTCACCGCTATGAGCCGACGCGTGGCACAACGTTATGGCAATATATTACTGAATCTGGAACAGCGCCTGGACATCATCGAAGATGAGCTGTTCGACAGCCCCACCGACACACTGATGAAAGAGCTGGTGGGCTACAACACCAGCCTGCGGAAAATGCATCGCATTCTGGCTTATCATGAAAACGTCTTCGACAACCTGCGCCGGAAAATGCATAAAAACGCGCAGTATGAACATGACGAGTTTGATGATATTTACGCCCTTATCGAAAGATTCAGCAGCCTCTCCGGCGTGTATCAGAATGTCATCACCGATCTCATCGAAGCCTACATCAGCCTGAACAGCCACCGACTCAATCAGATCATGAAAGTACTCACCATCATCACCGCTATCTTCGTCCCCCAGACGTTGCTGGTCGGCATCTACGGCATGAATTTTGAATACATGCCGGAACTGAAAAGCGAGCACGGTTATTTCATTCTGCTGTCCGCGATGCTGGGCATTGCCTTACTGATGCTGTATGTATTTAAACGCGTACGCTGGTTGTAATACCGGCTTAACCGTTGCCGCCACTTGAGTTCCGCAGGATAACTCGGAGCACTCTGAGACGCTGAGTACTTTCAGCGTTGTCAGGCCATCGAACCCATACCTATTACAGTCTGAATCATTGCGTTTTATCAATGAATCTAAATAAGACGCACGATAGCATCGTTTACCTGTAGTTATATTACGGTGTAAAAAAACCAGCTGCATTTTTCCGCTTTGAGCCATTGAGGAGACCACCATGATGACCACTCTGGATAGCTGTCGAATTATTGCATTGGGGATAGTGATTTCAGCGGCGGGGATGTCGCTGGTGAATGCGGCTCCGCTGGGACTGCCGGCGGTGCCGATTCCGGCGGATAACCCGCAGTCCGATGCCAAAATCGCGCTGGGGGATCGCCTGTATCACGAAGAGCGTTTCAGCGCTGACGGCAAGATCAGTTGTGCCACCTGTCATGCCGAAGAAAAAGCCTTTACCGATCATCGCGCCGTTTCCAAGGGGCACAACGGCTTGCTCGGAACCCGCAACGCACCCACGGTCATTAATGCCGCCTACATGCAAATGCAGTTCTGGGATGGACGCGAACCGAATCTGGAGGAACAGTCGAAACAGCCGCCCGTTAACCCGGTCGAAGGTGGCCTGCCCAATCATGATGCGCTGCTTAAAATCATCCGCGATGATGCCGCTTATGTAAAAGCCTTCAAACAGGTATTTGGCGTCGATAAGAAGGACATAACCATTGATCATTATGCTAAAGCAGTCGCCAGTTTTGAGCGTACCATCGTTGCCGGTGATTCCCCATTCGACCGTTACCAGTATGGCGGCGATAAATCGGCAATGAGCGAAGCGGCTGTGCGTGGTCTGGAGGTCTATCTGGGTCAGGGACGTTGCGTTTCCTGCCACCTCATCGAACATGATCAGGCCCTGTTCACCGACAATCGTTTCCATAATATCGGTGTTGGCTTCAAGAACATTCAGGGCCGTGTCGGCGAGATCGCAGAAGATTTTTTGAAAGCCAAAAATGAAGGTGCCGATGTCGATGTGACGGTACTTTCCGATCCGGATGCTTCAGAACTGGGCCGATTTGCGGTCAATGAAGACATCAACAAGATTGGCGCTTTTAAAACACCGACTCTGCGTAATATTGAACTCACTCCTCCATACATGCATGACGGCAGTCAGAAAACGCTGGAGGACATGGTTAATTTCTACAACAACGGTGGCCGGGTCAACCCGGATGATCCGCTCACGCCATTTCTCAGTGGCGGCATTCGCCCGCTGAATCTTTCTGATCAGCAAAAGAAAGATCTGGTGGCATTTCTGAAAGCGCTGACCAGTCCGGGCATCGCCGCGAAGGTGAGCAGCACAAAGATCATCGATTAATAACGGAGAGACGACATGAATCGAAAAAACCACTTCAATCGCCGCGAGTTTCTGAAAAAAGGCAGTGCCTTAATCGCCGCCGGCAGTCTGCCGCTGAGTCTGGTCGAGGTCGCCTTTGGTAAAACCCAGGCGGAGAGTTTCACATTTGCCTATATCTCCGACTCCCACATCACCCACATCAAGGGTAATAATTTTGTGCGCAACTGGGATCGCGGCCTGACTCGCGCCATTGCTGAAGCCAACCTTTTGACGCCGCGACCCGACTTTATTTTTTACGGCGGTGACATCGCCCAGCTGGGTACACCTGAAGAAATCGATCATGGTCTTGATCTACTCGGGGCATTGCGCGGTGACGTGCATCACGTCATGGGCGAGCATGACTATTATCTGGATCTCGGCGAGCACTGGCGGAAGCGCATTGGTCCAGACCATTACAGTTTCGATCACAAGGGTGTGCACTTTGTGGTGCTGAACAGCATTCTTACCCATGATGACTGGATTCATAAAAAATGGGACTCTCCCATGCACCGCATGAAAGCCATGGCGCGTCTGGACAACCCCGACGGTTCGCCATTTCTGGTCGGCGATCCTCAGCGCGAATGGCTGCGCAAGGATCTTGAAAAAGTCAGCAAGAATACCCCGCTGGTGGTGGTGTCGCATTCACCATTACAGAAAATCTACAAGGGCTGGAATTTCTGGACCGATGACGCCGAACAGATTCAGGCCATGCTAAAACCCTTCGACAAGGTGACTGTGCTGTACGGGCATGTGCATCAGATACAGTACAACCAGATCGACAACATCAGCTTCCATGCGGTGATGGCAACAGCGTGGCCCTGGCCCTATCCATCCACCTATACTCGGCAAGCAAGTTATCTGCCCAAACTGACCGTGGAGATAAATCGCGCCGACCCGTTTTTCGAACGCGACGGCACCGGCTGGCAGTTTATCAATATGCACACAGGTGACATAGATGTACATTACGCGCTGCCCGATAACCGAAACCGGAGTGTGATTTTCGACAAGAAAAAAGGCCATCCGGTCGACAGTGGCCATCAGGCAGAGTCAGCGCGCATTCCACCGATGAAGCATTTCTAAACAAGACGGAGGGGATGATTATGAAGGCACTTAATTCAAGAGTAATTCTGGTCGCGACATTACTTCTGCCTGCACAACACTTACTGGCGGACGAGTTCACCGAGGCTGATTTGAAACGCTGGAAACAACAGTACATGAAGGTGGTTGACGAAGGTAGCAAACTGTTCCATGGTGGACTGGGTAATAAAAACACCGTCTCCTGCGACCAGTGCCACCCGAACGCAGCCAACACCCATCCCGAAACCTATCCGAAGTTTCAGCAGCAGCTGGGCAAGGTGGCGGTGTTTTCAGAAATGATCAACTGGTGCATTGAAAATCCGCTTGAATCCAGCCCACTGACACTGGATGACCCCCGTATGACCGCAATGCAGGCCTACATCACCGAAGAACGGCGCAATGTACCACTGGCACCGGGCAAGCATTGAAAAGATAGTTAGCAGTGGTAAGTTAAAATCGTTTTACCACTATTTTTAAACTGCCAACCGCCAACAATGTTTTAAAATCCGACCAGCTGGCCGTGCAAGCCCTGGTTTTCTGCGACTTCAATAAACTTCTTTGCATCTACGTCTTCTGGCTCGTATCCAATCACTACCAGATGCGGCTTCTCATCGCGAACATCTGCAGCGATTACACCATCGACTTTAAGTAACGAATCGCGTAGCTTTTCGCGTGCATCATGATCTATCTCTTCGTTTATGTGTAACGTCACATCACTCATTTTCTCTACTCCTGAAAAATTTGTCATTTACTATCTGTACGAGAATATTGCCGTCTGTTGCGTGAAGTCAAATAAAAATATAAATACATAATAATCGCGTCACATTAAAAAATATCAATACTATCGCATTGGTTTTTATGAATATTCCAAAACCTGAAAAACATCATAATGGCTGTGTATATACTAACAAAACGCATGGAAAGGATACCCTTCAATCAAGACCGTCAGCAGCAGGGATGCTGCTGCCGAGCGTAC
>JAVVEE010000044.1:0-23196 GCA_032251315.1 Gammaproteobacteria bacterium | reverse complement strand
GAGCTTTTACAGATCCAGTTACCGGTTGGGGTGCCATCAGCAAGTACGCCGATATTGGGATCGCCTCTACAGCCACTTTGTTCGGCACTATCGACGGTAGCTGCTGAGTTTGCAGTGGTCATGGTGTATTCGGTATTCTGAGTCAGTGTGTAGTTAATACCGAACGCCATGGCTTCAGTGGGCCGATAGAGCAGCCCGAAGCGCCATATCGGCTCCTGCTCGGTCTGGCTACCATAGCTGGCGTATTCAATTCCATCAAAACTGCCTGGCTGTGGCGTTCGATCCTGCTTTGCCGTGATAAGTATGTTCGGGGTTGCCAGGCTCACCGATATCAAGTATCAAGGGGTCACCCATAAGTCGCTCGCTGTCAACAGGCCGAACAAAACTAAAGTGCAGCCACCCCAAAAAATACTATTTGATTATCGTGTTATGCGCCCGATTTTTATTTCGCGCTACTTCAAAAAATGAAGTGCTTCAGTCACCCATCAGGATCAAGGCAGTCAACGCTGCTTACGCAGTTTAGCTAACGCCCCTGGCAACTCTTGTTGCCCCATAAAATAATCGGTACCCCGGCGTATCTAATGGATACAGAGTTCAGGACTGTCCGTCAGTCTCCGGTGAGCTTACGCCGAGGGCACTTCACTCAAACCAAATTAATAAGGTCAGGTGATGGATATTCAGAGACCCGGGCTCGCTGGCCAGACCCCTTTTGATCTCATCACCTGATAACCAGTTATCCGAACGCGCGTGTTACATCAAAACAGGTATTGTCTTTTAAATTACGATGACAGTTTACTAAATACACTAATTATAAAAGGAGAGGGGGTTAAGTGTATTTAGTAAACTGTCACCGTAATTCAGTTACAGATTTAGATGCTTTAAGGTTTGAAGCTGCACATGGTAATATAGCGGATGTAGGTATAGAAAATTTTCATATGACAACAGAATTAAACTGTATGATAGATGTTGTTGATGCTGCTGATGGTAAATATGAGTTAAAGTCTGGATACAGACCAGAAGCGTATCAGGCTCATTTGCGAGAAGTATATCTTGCTTGGGAATTATTAGAAAATCGAAGAGACCCTGAGTGTAAAGTGTTGCGCGATGAAGTAAGTGTTGAAAACGATGCGCATAAACTCGGTTTTAAACCTGCTGTAAAATCGGATCATACAAGAGGCTTGGCTTTTGATTTAGCAATAAGTGATTTAAGCTCACAACAGATAGATGCAGCTGCTGATAAATGTGTACTTGTTAGGTTTGATCCAATTGATGATCCTAATCATTTTGCACGACCTCGTCGATAATTAATGTTGCTCACGAAATATTTTACAAGGGAAAAACATATGAAACATTCAAAAAATATTTATTTTATCTTTCTTCTATTCTGCTGCTTACCAATAATTTCTCATGCTAATTGGCAAGATAACGATGCCAGCGTATTTGGGTATGCAGAAACTCTAAATACAACTACTAAGTATATTTATAGGGTGACCAATGTATCGAATAATGCGGGAATCACAAGCGTTACCGTTGGTTATGATTATTTTCATGGTGTCCCAGAGCTTAAAACAAAGCCCGTTGAGATTTTTTCACCACAGGGTTGGAATGGTAAAATTGTCCGTACAGAGGAAACGCTTGATTATGAAATAAAGTGGACATCAAGCTCAGCTTCATATGATATCCAGGCAGGAAATAGTTTAAGTGGTTTTTCATTTACGGTGGCAAATGAACAAGTAGAACCATTATTCCTCAATGCACATTTTACTGTGATATATGGTAATTCTACAATTACATCCAAAATCATTCAGCCAGATAATAACCCTTCCCCTGTAGATACTGTTCCCCCAAGTCTCAGTGTAGAATTATCACCTTCTTTAATTTGGCCTCCAAATAAAAAAATGACAAGAGTTGACGCAACTATTAGTGTTCATGATAATGAGGATTCAAATCCTATAGTAATTTTGGATTCTATTAAGTGCGCTGATTGTGACGATATAGATTCTAATGTACAGTCCGCTGATTATGGAACCGATGATAGAGAATTTTATGTTAAAGCTGAGCGACTCGGGAAAAGAAAGGAAGGACGAGTCTATGAAATTAAATATACTGCTACAGATTATTCAGGAAATACAACTACAGTAATTTCGAATGTAACAATTCCACATGATCAGCAAAAATAAATAAGCAAGAAACTCAAGTCAGAGAGTAATTAATTCTAATAATTGAAACAATTACTCTTTGCTTTGAGTTATTTATGATGCTTCTAACACGGAAATACAGGGTCAAGTCTTGCGTTTTGCCTTTTTCTTTCAAAATAATTAACAGCAACAAATAATAACAGAACATCACACCATGCTTTTTTCATGCGTTAGCATGAAATATAAAAGCGTTTTTAATCCCCCTTTACAACCTGCCTCAGCTTTCAGCTTTGGTAGCGGCAATTCGCCAGGGAAGGCGAATTGAGGCCTGCGAGCGGGATTGCGAGTCAGGCCGACGCGTTGGCAAAGTTGGAAGCTGAGGCTCGCCCCGGTGGTTTTCCGGGGCAGGTTGTTATGGGCGGCATTTTTTGGGTACTTTTGGTTGCTGTAGACAAAAAGTGCCTCGCCCGTGGGTGCGACTACCCACTACCCATAAAGCAATGACTTATTAAAAAGGTTAATAATTGTATACACAGTTTGCATTGCTATGCAGCAGTGCTGTGCGAATAAATTATTCAGCATATCCCTATACTTCCCCTGTGGGTAGCCTGCATTAAGATTCTGTCAACGATTCTGCTTACGATATTTCATCGCCTGAAAGACACTTCTAACATCAGTATGCTCCTCCTGAATTAACAGAGTGATAGCAATTTCTTCGATGCCAGCGTACAGGCAGATAAAAGCGGCGACGCGGAATGGCCAGTCGACCAGGCCGGTGAATAGCAGGATGTAGCTGATGACGACGATGGCGACGGCGAGTTTGACGCTCCAGGTGTGGTAGCTGGTGAAGGTGTGAAATTTTATGAAGCCGATGAGCGCGGGTAAGGTGAAGCTGAGTACGATTATGCTGAAATAGACAATTTCACGTTGCAGGATGTCTGGCCATAAGATCCAGGCGCAGATGGCCATGGTGCTGTAGATGACAAAATCGCCCCAGCTGTCGAGGTGTGAGCCGAGGGGGGTGATCTGTTTCAGGGTTCTGGCCAGAAAGCCGTCGAGTACGTCGGTGAATTCGGCGAATAACACTGCGGTGATGAACCACATCGGTTGCTGATTAAGCGCAAAGTAGAACAGCGCCGGGGCCACCAGTATTCTGAGCAGGCTGACCAGGTTGGGGGCATTGACGATCTGGTTTTTAGTTGGGTTCATGCATTGCTACCTTAGCACTATTAATAGGGTCGCCTGCGCAGGTTCCAGTTGTAGAGTAACTGGGAAAGTGCCAGTTCTATAATTATAAATAGGGCCACCAGCAGCAGTATGGCGAGGGCGTTGAGATGGAAAGTCTGGTGCAGCATCAGTGCGGGCAAAAGTGATTCGGGAATCTGGTCGAGCAACAGCGCTTTGCTGCTGGGCGCCATTGCCATGCGGCGTTTTATAAAGCTGGAGAACAGGTCGCCGAGAATGGCGTAGCCTGCGACCCACATTCCGGTTTGTGGGAAGTAGCCCAATAACCAGGCGGCGATGGCGGTAGCAACGAGGGCGGCGAGGATGCCCCGCCAGGTTTTTGAGCGACCGAACACACGTTGCCGGTCGGGTAATTTCTTGCCGAAATCGACAGCAAGATTAAAGTTATCCTTTAGCAGCACGCGGAGTAAGATGGGTGCGCCGTTTGCGATTATAATGAGCAAAAGCAGTTTAAATAACTCAACAGTCACCGGACGACCCCAAAAAAATAGTGTTGATAGTCTAGGCAGTTTGGGAACGAGAAGACAACTTAATTTTAGAGAGACATGACCGATACATCACTCAAGGTTCTGACCTACAACATCCACAAGGGCTTCAGCGCCAGCAACTGGCGTTTTATTTTGCATGACATCAAGGATGCGATACGTGAAATTAATGCGGATGTGGTTTTTCTGCAGGAGATTCACGGCGAACGCGTTATCAGCAAAAACCGTTTTGATGACTGGCCGAATAACAGCCAACTGGAGTTTCTGGCCGACCAGGTCTGGCCGCACCACGCTTACGGCAAAAACGCCATCTACAAGGCGGGCGATCATGGCAATGCAATTCTGAGCAAATACGCATTTGTCGAATGGGAAAACATCGACGTCTCCATCATGAAGTCAGCCAGCCGCAGCCTGCTGCATGGCACCATTCAGATCACCGACAGCAATAAGAAAATTCACGTTATCTGTATTCATCTGGGTCTGTTCGGCATGGAGAGAGAACGCCAGCTGGCCACACTGGTAAAACGCATCGATTCGCATGTGCCCGCCGACGAACCGCTGATTATCGGCGGGGACTTCAATGACTGGCGCGGTCGGGCAGCCTACCATTTTCACCATGATCTCGGCGTTAAGGAGGTGTTTAAAGACAGCTGCGGCGCCTACGCCCGCACCTTCCCCGCCTGGTACCCGCTGCTGTCGATGGACCGGATATATTATCGCGGCCTTGATGTGGTCAATTGCAGCAACCTGTTCGGCATGCCCTGGCGACGACTCTCAGACCACACGCCACTGGTGGCAGAGTTTGAAATAGTTTAGATCGTTAGTAAAAAACTTTCACCGCAGAGGCGCAGAGGCGCGGAGCAAACCTTAAAACTTTTTATGTAAAGTCTGGCTAATAGAAATACATCTGTCATTCATGTGTAGGTATGACGAGCGCTTAACTAAGAAATGTTTTTCCTCTGCGCCTCAGCGCCTCTGCGGTAAATGCTTTTACCCGTGAAGCGCGGTTCCTGATTTATTGGTGGTGATCTTGTAAGATCAGTGCCACAATATTTACAAAACAAAAAACTAAAAACCATGACCGATTCCAGCAAGAACTCTGCGATTTTGTTAATCCATTGCCCCGACAAACCCGGTCTGGTGGTGACGATTACCGATTTTATCTATAACAATGGCGGCAATATTCTGTATCTGGATCAGCATGTGGATAGCGAGCGCGGGGTGTTTTTTATGCGCATCGAATGGGATCTGGAGAAGTTCGCTATTCAGCGCGAGAAGATCGCCGAGTATTTTGAGACGCTGGTGGCTTCGCGTTATGCCATGACGGCGCAGCTGCATTTTTCGGCGACCAGGCCGCGCATGGCACTGTTTGTGTCGAAAATGGCGCACTGTTTTTACGACCTGCTGGCGCGCTACGAATGCAGCGAGCTGGATGTTGAAATTCCGCTGATCATCAGCAACCATCGTGATTTGCAAGTGGCCACGGAAAGACTGGGCATTGATTATCACCACATCGAGATTAATCAGGTCAACAAGCTGGAGCAGGAAGCCAGACAGAAAGAGCTGCTACAGCAGTACGATATTGAGTTCATTGTGCTGGCGCGATACATGCAGGTTTTGAGTGACGATTTCGTCAGAGACTACCCGCACCGGATCATCAACATCCACCACTCCTTCCTGCCCGCCTTCCCCGGCGGCCGCCCCTACCACAGCGCCTACGAACGCGGCGTAAAAATCATCGGCGCGACCAGCCATTACGTCACCGACGAACTCGACGCCGGACCCATCATCGAACAGGACGTGGTGCGCGTCAGCCATAAAGATACCGTGGAAGACATGGTACGCATCGGCCGCGACCTGGAAAAAATCGTACTGGCCAGGGCGGTACGCCACCATGTGCAGCATGACTTGCTGGTGTATGAAAACCGGACGGTGGTGTTTGAGTAAGCGCCTTTAAATAGCCGAGTAATAAAGATTCTGCGGGTGGTTTGCCTGGGCGAAGAAGAACCAGCGTTCCAGCAGTAGGCCGGTGTATTGAACGGCGAAGGCGAATGCAAACAAGGCTAAGCTGTTGGTGGCCATGGCGCTGCTTAAAATGATGATGGGCAGGATGAAAACCAGTACCGGAAAAACCCATTTGATGCTGCGGAACAAAAAGGCCGGGGCGTGGTGGAAGTATTCACGGGTGTTGTAGGAGCCGGCAGTGAAGCCGCGCGATTTCTGTTTGATGGCGGAGTGGCGGATGCCGATGGCCGATTCCATGGTTGATTTCGGCTTGATGCGGGCGTTGCGTATGAGCGAGGTGCTACGGGAAATAAAACCGAGCACGGTCAGAATGATGGCCCAGCCCGCGTAGAAGGAGGTCAGTTCGGAGCCGGTGAAGGCGGCGAATACCGAGGCCAGGGTAAAGCCGGAGGCGGCGCCTAATAAAGTGTAATTGATCACCGTTAAGGGGCTGGCCCATTCCTGCAAAAACTTGATGCAGGCGTAGATCATGGCGGTGCTGAGAAATAAAAGAAAGGCCAGCGCAGTGGCGAAAAGTCCCATCAGCAGGGACAGGTCAACAACGAAGACCTCCTTGAAGGTGAACAGCACCGGGTTGATGTCAAAAAAGTGAATCACGCCGTAGATAAAAGTCGCGCCCATGAAAGTGGGTAGCACGATGACTTCACGCGACAGCCAGGAGGTGCGCCACATGGCTGCGGAGCGCCAGGCGCGTTCCGGATGGCCAAGGTGGAAGAACGAGGCCAGCAAACCCAGCGCCAGCAGGATCACCGCCAGTAAACTGCCGTAACCATAAAAGCTCTGTGAATCCTGCACCGGGACCAGATTAAAAACGGAATACAGCTGACCGGTGTACAGGGCCAGGAACAGACCCTGACCGGCACCGATGAGCGTGGTTAGAAAAATTACAGAAAAAGCAGGATGCATAATGGTGTCCGGATATAAAAAAGTTCAGATGGCGTGTACATAGTCTCTATTAAATCTACCAGCTCATAATATCGTCAAGGGTTTGCTCATCGCTATCGGGCATGGGCAGCTGACGTTCTTTCTTGAGCGGATTGTCGATGCGCGTCAGCTCATCCTTGTGAATGGTCATGCGGGTTTTGCGTCGCGGCAGATAATGGTTTGCCGGCTTGGTGCCCCACTCCGGCATCAGCTGATAGCCGCCATTTTCACGGATGGTGATCGAAACTTCAGAGTCAGGATTTTTAACATCACCGAACAGGCGTGCACTGGTGGGACACGCCAGCACGCAGGCCGGTTTGCGTTCCGATTCCGGCAGGGTTTCGTCGTATATGCGGTCGACACAGAGGGTACATTTTTTCATGACCTTCTGGTTTTCATCCAGCTCGCGTGCGCCGTAGGGACAGGCCCACGAGCAGTATTTGCAGCCGATGCATTTGTCGTAATCAACCAGTACAATGCCGTCTTCTTCACGTTTATAACTGGCACCGGTCGGGCACACCGGTACGCAGGGCGGCTCTTCGCAGTGCAGGCAGCTTTTGGGAAAATGCACGATTTCGGTTTCGGGGAAAGTGCCGATCTCAAAAGACTGCACACGGTTGAAAAAGGTGCCGGTGGGGTCTTCCTCATAGGGATTGAAATCGGACATTGAGCCGGCGCTGCCGGAGGTGTTCCACTCCTTGCAGCTGGTGACGCAGGCGTGACAGCCGACGCAGACGTTGAGATCGATAATCAGGGCGAGTTGCTTCATTTGTCTACCTTCTTGCCGGCAAAGTATTTCAGCCAGTGTGAGCCGAATTTCTTCGAGCCGGGTGCGGTCGGAATGGGCGCGAATTGCGGGCTGGTCACCTTGGGTTCGGAGGGGTCCGCGGGATAGATGCGTACACGCACATCGTACCAGCCGGCCTGACCGGTAACCGGGTCGGAGTTGGAGATATGATCACCGGCTTTATGCGCCGGCAACTCTTCGCTGATCAGGTGGTTGAGCAGAAAGCCCTTTTTCGATTCGTTGGCGTTCTCGCTCAGGCCCCAGGTGCCCGAGGCCTTGCCGATGGCATTCCAGGTCCAGACGGTTCCCGGCTCCACCGTTTCGGAGTGGCGACACATGCAGCGCACTTTGCCGTGCATCGACTCGACCCACATCCAGGCACCATCTTCGATATTGGCGGCGCGCGCGGTCTTGGTGTTCACGTGCAGGTGATTGTGGGCATGAATCTGACGCAGCCAGGCATTTTGCGAATCCCAGGAATGGTACATCGCCATGGGTCGCTGGGTGATGGCGTTGAGCGGGTATTTGCGCAGATCGGTGTGCTCAGACTCCAGTGGATCCGAATAGAAAGGCAGCGGATCAAAATGGGTGGCGATGCGTTCGCGCAGATGATCGGGCGGTTGCTTGCCATCGAAGCGACCCTCTGCGGCGGAACGGAATTTCTGCAACACTTCGGAATAGATATGAATGTTGATGGGCTCGGCATAGCGGGTCAGGCTGTGGCGTTTGGCCCATTCCAGATAGCCCTGATTCCAGTTGCGCATGTACTGGTAGGATTTGGGCAGTTCGTACTGGAACACGCAGTTGTTCTTTTCGTACAGCTCCCACTGTTTCGGGTTGGGTTCGCCCTTGAGGAATTTCTCCCCGCCCTTGCCCCGCCAGCCGGCGAGGAAGCCGATGCCCGAGCCGGGCGCGGTTTCATAGTTGACCACGAAGTCGGGGTAGTCGCGGAACTTGCGGCTGCCGTCGTCATTCACAAAGGCCGGCAGTTTCAGGCGCGAGCCCAGCTCGATCAGCACCTCCTGGAAAGGCTTGCACTCGCCGGTAGGCGGCACCACCGGGATGCGCACCGAATCGACCGGGCCATCGAATTCTGAAATGGGGCGATCCAGCATCGACATTACATCGTGACGCTCGAGATAGGTGGTGTCGGGCAGCACCAGATCGGCAAAGGCCACGGTCTCCGACTGAAAGGCGTCGCATACCACCAGGAACGGGATTTTGTATTCGCCGTCGTCATCCTTGTCGTTGAGCATCTTGCGCACTTCCTGGGTATTCATGGTCGAATTCCAGGCCATGTTGGACATGAAGATGAGCAGGGTGTCGATCTTGTAGGGGTCGCCGCGCCAGGCATTGGTGATGACATTGTGCATCAGGCCGTGCACGGAGAGCGGATGCTCCCAGGAAAAGGCCTTGTCGATGCGGATCGGGCCACCCTTTTCATCGACGAACAGGTCATCGGGATCGGCGGGCCAGCCCAGCGGCATGCCATTCAGGGGTGTGTTGGGCTGGATATCGTCCCAGCTGGTGGGGGTTTTAGCGCAGGGCGGAATCGGGCGCGGGAACGGCGCCTTGTGGCGGAAACCGCCGGGGCGGTCAATGGTGCCCAGAATACTCATTAATATAGACATGGCGCGAATGGTCTGGAAACCGTTGGAATGTGCCGCCAGCCCGCGCATGGCATGGAAGGCCACCGGGTTGCCGGTAACGCGGTCGTGCTCGTTGCCCCAGGTGTCCGTCCAGGCGATAGGCAGTTCGATTTTTTCATCGCGGGCGGTGATGCCCATCTCGTGCGCCAGGCGGCGGATGGTCTCGGCGGGAATGCCGGTGATGCCCGCCGCCCATTCGGCGGTGTAGTCCTGCACGCGGTCCACCAGCAGTTGGAAGGCGGGTTTTACCGGCGTGCCATCTTCCAGTTCGAACTCGCCCAGTAGATAGGGGTCGGAGCCGGAGGTATGCATTGAAATCGGCTTGTTGAGCTCGCGATCCCACCAAAGCTTGTTCTGCGCGTCGAAACAGCCCTCTTCTTTCGGCACCTCGAAACGCACAAACATGCCGTATTCACTGGAGCTTTCGTCCATGTTCACCAGTTCAGCCGAGTTGGTCTGGTTGATGACAAAATCACGGTCATACAGGCCCTGGCTGATAATCTCGTTGGTCAGCGCCAGAAACAGCGCGCCGTCGGTGCCGGGTTTGATGGGAATCCATTCATCGGCGATAGCCGCATAACCGCTGCGCACCGGGTTGATGGCGATAAAACGGCCACCCTGGCGCTTGAATTTCGACAGCGCGATTTTCATCGGGTTGGAATGGTGATCCTCGGCGGTGCCGATCATGACGAAAAGTTTGGCGCGTTCGAGATCGGGGCCGCCGAACTCCCAGAAGGAGCCGCCGATAGTGTATATCATGCCTGCGGCCATGTTCACCGAACACAGCCCGCCGTGGGCGGCGTAGTTGGGGGTGCCGAACTGCTTGGAAAACAGGCCGGTCAGGGCCTGCATCTGGTCACGGCCGGTGAACAGGGCGAACTTTTTCGGGTCGGTGGCGCGTATTTCGCCCAGGCGCTCTTCCAGCACGGAAAAGGCTTTCTCCCAGCTGATCTCTTCGAATTCGTTGTCGCCGCGATCGCTGCCGGGCTTGCGCATCAGTGGTTTGGTCAGCCGCCCCGGCGAGTACTGTTTCATAATGCCGGAGGCGCCCTTGGCACAGATCACGCCCTTGTTGAGCGGGTGCTCGGGGTTGCCCTGAATGTAACGAACTTCACCGTTGCGTACGGTGACGCGAATGCCGCAGCGGCAGGCACACATGTAGCAGGTGGTGTTTTTAACCTCGATCTGACTGTTGTCGTCAACGGTGGTTGAAAAGGGATTATGCACGGGTGCAGACATTAAATTTCCTATTGTATAAAACCAGGGAGCCTATTTAGCCGAAAATGGCCCGAAAAGGCCAATCAGAAAAACTGTAGGGCATATAAATAGTTATTAACCACTAATATTCAATGTCAAATTACAGGGTAAATAACCGCAGCGGAAGTTTAAGGGATTGAAGCGAAGATATACAGCGTCTAAATTGCCGCCATTAGTCAGTATTAAGACGAGCTGTTCGTTTGTGCGGCGTAATTGTTTTATAATGTGCGGTTCCCGCGAAGTTCAGGCAGTCGAAAAATAGTAACCATGTTTTATACAGAATCCTTTGATGTAATTGTGATCGGTGGCGGCCATGCCGGCACCGAGGCCGCGCTGGCGGCGGCGCGCATGGGCGTGAAAACGCTGTTGCTGACGCACAACATCGAGACGCTGGGGCAGATGAGCTGTAACCCGGCAATCGGCGGCATCGGCAAGGGGCATCTGGTGAAAGAGATCGATGCCATGGGCGGCATCATGGCCCGCGCCGCGGACAAAGGCGGCATTCAGTTTCGCGTGCTCAACAGCCGCAAGGGCCCGGCGGTGCGGGCCACTCGCGCGCAGGCCGATCGCGTCCTGTATAAGGCGGCGGTGCGCGAGGCGCTGGAAAACCAGCCCAATCTTTCCATCTTCCAGCAGGCGGTGGACGACCTGATCGTGGAAAACGTGGCCGGCGCGGAACAGGTCACCGGCGTGATCACCCAGATGGGGCTCAAATTCAGCGCCAAGGTGGTGGTGCTGACCGTGGGCACCTTCCTCGGCGGCAAGATTCACATCGGCGAATCCAACTATTCGGGCGGCCGGGCCGGCGATCCGCCCTCGATTGCGCTGTCGCAGCGCCTGCGTGATCTGCCTTTTCGCGTCAGCCGCCTGAAAACCGGCACCCCGCCGCGCATTGATGGCCGCAGCATCGACTATTCACAGTTGGCGGCGCAGCCGGGCGATGATCCGGTGCCGGTTTTTTCGCTCACCGGCAAAGCGCAGGATCACCCCCGGCAGGTGAGCTGCCACATTACCCATACCAATGCGCAGACCCACGATATTATCCGCGCCGGGCTGCACCGTTCGCCCATGTACAGCGGCACGATTGAAGGCATCGGCCCGCGCTACTGCCCCTCCATCGAAGACAAGGTGGTGCGGTTTGCCGACAAGGATTCGCACCAGATCTTCATCGAGCCGGAAGGGCTGACCACCAACGAGATCTATCCCAACGGCATCTCCACCAGCCTGCCCTTTGATATGCAGCTGGCGCTGGTGCGCTCGATCAAGGGCTTTGAAAACGCACACATCACACGTCCCGGCTATGCCATCGAATATGACTTTTTCGACCCGCGCGACCTAAAAGCCACGCTGGAAACCAAGTTCATCAACGGCCTGTTTTTCGCCGGCCAGATTAACGGCACCACCGGTTATGAAGAGGCGGCTGCGCAGGGTCTGCTCGCCGCCATCAATGCCGCGCGCCAGGTACAGGAAAAAGCCCCCTGGACACCGCGCCGGGATGAAGCCTATATCGGCGTGCTGGTGGATGACCTGATCACCTGCGGTACCCTGGAGCCCTACCGCATGTTTACCAGCCGCGCCGAATACCGGCTGATTCTGCGCGAAGACAATGCCGACCTGCGCCTGACGCCGGTGGCGCATGAGATGGGGCTGATTGATGATGACTATTGGCGTCTCTTCTGCAGCAAACGTGAAGCGATTGAGGCCGAAAAGCAGCGATTGTCTGTGAAAGTGATCCAGCCCGATTCTGCGGAAGGGATTGAGCTGGCGAAACTCACCGGCAAGCCCTTCAGCCGTGACTACAAGGCGGCGGATCTGTTGCGCCGCCCCGAGATCAATTACGCCAGCCTGGTGGCGGCGATCGGCCCGGCAGAGATCAATGATGACATCCTCTGCGAACAGGCTGACAAAATCATCGAACAGGTGGAAATTCAGGCCAAGTACGAAGGTTATCTCACGCGCCAGCAGTCGGAGATCGATAAAACCCTGAAACACGAAAAAACCCGGCTACCGCTGGTGCTTGATTACAGCGCAGTGCGGGGCCTGTCGAACGAAATCTGTCTGAAGCTGAGCGAGCAGCGCCCGGAGACCATCGGCCAGGCGGGGCGCATACCGGGCATGACGCCGGCGGCGATTTCGCTGCTGATGGTGCACCTCAAGAAGAACAAGGCGCAATAAGCGTCCCGCCCCGTGAACACTCAACTACTGCATCAGCTCGAAACCGGCCTCGAAAAAATGGCGCTGGATCTGCCCGCTTCCGTGCCGCCCCGCCTGATCGACTATCTGGAGTTGATGGTTAAGTGGAACAGGGCCTTTAATTTGACTGCGGTGCGCGATCCGGCGGAAATGGTCAGCAAGCATCTGCTCGACAGCATGGCCGTGCTGCCTTTTGTCGGCGTGTGCCGGGTCGCGGATGTGGGCAGCGGCGCCGGTTTGCCGGGCATTCCGCTCGCGCTCGCCTGCCCGGAAGTTGAGTTTGTACTGATCGACAGCAACGGCAAAAAAACGCGGTTTCTCAATCAGGCCAGAATGGTTCTGCAGCTGGATAATGTTCAAATCGTGAATCAGCGTGTCGAAGATTACCGGCCTGAGCTATACTTTGACGCTGTTATTGCTCGCGCCTATGCGGATACCCGGATTATTCTGGCCTCCACGGCGCATTTGCAGCAGCCGGGAACGCGGATTCTGGTGATGCAGGGTAAGCGGGATGAAAGTATCGATGTGCCGGGCTACCGTTTGAAGCAGGCACACTCATTAAATGTATATGGACTGGATGCGGAACGGCATCTGCTGGAAATTATAAGAGCAACTTAGCTCTATGGCTTAAATTATGGTGCAAGTACTATCACTGGCAAATCAGAAGGGCGGCGTCGGCAAGACCACGACCAGCGTTAATCTGGCGGCATCGCTGGCGGCAACCCGGCGTAAGGTTCTGCTTATTGACCTCGATCCGCAGGGCAACGCCACCATGGGCGTGGGTGTGGACAAGCATGCGCTGGAGCAGACCTTCTGCGACGTTCTGCTCTCGGGTCTGGATGCGCACAGCTGCGTGCTGCACCTGGAGAAAATCGGCATCGACCTGCTGCCCTCCAATGCCGACCTGACCGCTGCCGAGGTTGAGCTGATGCGCAGCAACAACGCGGAGAACCGTCTGAAGGATGTCATCGCCTCGATCAAGAATGATTATGACTATGTGCTGATCGACTGTCCGCCGGCGCTGAACATGCTGACCCTGAATGCGCTGGTAGCGTCGGACGGGGTAATCATTCCCATGCAGTGCGAGTATTACGCGCTGGAAGGGCTGACTGCACTGATGGACACCATCAATCAGGTGCGTGCTTCGGTGAATCCGCATTTGCAGGTCGAAGGGCTGTTGCGCACCATGTTTGATCCGCGCAATACCCTGGCCAAAGATGTCTCCGACCAGCTGCTGGAGCATTTTGGCGAGAAGGTCTATCGCACCATCGTGCCGCGCAATGTGCGTCTGGCGGAAGCGCCCAGTTACGGCCTGCCTGCCCTGCTCTACGAAAAAACCTCCACCGGCGCGCTGGCCTACCTGGCGTTGGCGGGTGAAATGCTGCGCCGCAAGAGTGCAGAGCCCCAGGCCAGAGCGGTCTCATAAGATAGCCCGGAATAAACGCTTACCAAAGAAAATAAAGAGATTATGGCAACAAAGAAAAGAGGATTAGGTCGAGGATTGAATTCACTGCTGAGCGGCAGTGAGACGGTGGAAGCGATGACCGCAGCGCAACGTGATGATGAGCTGAGAGAGGTCGATGTCGACCTGATTCAGCGCGGCCCCTGGCAACCACGCACGCATTTTGATGAAGAGTCGCTGCAGGAGCTGGCCGACTCGATCGGCACCCAGGGCGTGGTGCAGCCCATTGTGCTGCGCGAAACCACCGGTGGGCGTTATGAAATTGTGGCCGGTGAGCGCCGCTGGCGGGCTTCGCAGCTGGCCGGGCTGGATAAGATCCCTGCGGTGATCAAGCATTTTGACGACCAGACCGCCGCGGCGGTTTCGCTGATCGAAAATATCCAGCGCGAAAATCTGAATCCCCTGGAAGAATCGACCGCTTTGATGCGGCTGATGAATGAATTTGAAATGACCCATCAACAGGTGGCCGAAAGCGTCGGTCGCTCCAGGGCGGCGGTGAGCAATCTGCTGCGCCTGCAGGATTTGAATGCCGATGTAAAAGAGCTGCTGAATCGACGCGCGATAGAAATGGGCCATGCGCGAGCGCTATTAGGCATCAGCGGCAATTCCCAGAGCACGCTGGCACGCCAGGTGGCGAAAAAGGGATTGTCGGTGCGCGAGACCGAAAGCCTGGTGCGCCGGACCCTGAATCCGCCAGCCAAACCCGCGAGCGTGAAAAAGGATCCGGATATCGGTCTGCTCGAAACTGACCTTTCCGAGCGACTGGGTGCGGTGGTGCAGATCAGGCAGAAGCCGAAGGGCAAAGGCACCATTGAGATCGGCTACAACAGTCTGGATGAGCTGGACGGTATTCTTAGAAAAATCAAATAAACTGAGCAAGGACGGGGGTTGTTGCCCTACTGACGGCGAATGCTTCCTGAATGATTTTCAGGGTTTATTAGAGAATGGTTATCTTGACTTGATTGATCACAATCTATAGAATTTGCGGCGCTCAGTTGCCCGCGTTTTTTATTTTGCGCGCAGCGTACCGGATAACATAATCGGCGATCGCGGAGCTTAGGTAAAAGAGGCGTATCGCTTGCAGAAACAGTTACGAAATCGAGTGATAGGTTATGTCGTTCCGCAGCTGATATTGACAGCGGTGGCGTCGCTGCTTTTGTTGTTGGTGAGTGTGCCTGCGGCCTATTCGGCGCTGATCGGCGGGATAATTGCCATGGTAACGACGACATGGTTTGCGCTGAAGGTATTTGCCGGCAGAAAGACGAATCAGCCGGCAGTAGAATTACGAACCTTCTACCTGGCGGAAATTAACAAATTAGTTATCACAGGCGCGATGTTTATCGCCGTATTTGTAATCATTAAGCCTGTTAATGGCGCAGCCTTGCTGGCTGTGTATTTTTTTGTATATATAACGCCGGTGTTTGTGGATGCTTTAAAGCAACCCAAAAGACGGCGTGGAAACTAAAGAGAGCTATCGATGTCGGGTGAAGCCCAATCTGCTGCGCAATACATACAGCATCATTTACAGAACATGACTTATGGCCAGTTCCCGGAAGGCCATGCCCAGGCTGGCCAGTGGGGACTTGCTGAAAGCGCGGATGTGGCCAGAGAAATGGGCTTTATGGCCATTCACGTGGACACCATGTTCTGGTCGATCTTTCTGGGTGCATTATTCCTGTTTCTCTTCAGACAAGTTGCTAAAACCGCAACCGCCGGAATCCCGGGCGGGATGCAGAATTTTGTTGAAATGGTCGTCGAATTTGTCGATTCCACGGTGAAAGGCGCATTTAACGGTCGCAACCCCTTTATCGCTCCGATGGCGCTTACCATCTTTGTCTGGGTATTTCTAATCAACTTCATGGATTTGATACCAGTTGACTGGTTGCCGCTGTTCGCCGGCTGGATCGGCAGCACTGTGTTCGGCATGGAGCCGCATGATGTCTACTTTAGAGTGGTGCCGTCGACCGATCCGAATGCGACCTTCGGTATGGCGTTGGCGGTGTTCGTAGTCACGTTGTACTATAGTGTCAAAATGAAAGGCGGGCTGGGATTCGCCAAAGAGTTGACCATGCATCCCTTTGAATCGAAAAATATCGTGATAAAGGTGATTCTGATCCCGATAAACTTTGTATTGGAGTTTGTCGCCCTACTGGCCAGGCCTTTGTCCCTGTCATTGCGGCTTTACGGCAACATGTTTGCCGGGGAGATGATTTTTATTCTGATCGCGCTGATGTACGGCGGCGGTATAGCAGTAGGCATTTTTGGTGGTTTCCTGCAATTAGGATGGGCTATTTTCCATATTCTGATTATTACGTTGCAGGCCTACATTTTCATGACCCTGACTATCGTCTACATGGATCTGGCCTACCAGACCAGCGAAGATCATTAACAATTTTAAAATATAACCGAATTTAATTTTATTAGGAGAAAGCAATGACTGAAGTAACTGCAATGTTGTATATCGCAGGCGCCATTATGATGGGCCTGGGTGCACTTGGTGCTGCTATCGGTATTGGTGTGTTGGGTGGACGTTTTCTGGAAGGTGCGGCACGTCAGCCTGAGCTAATACCCTTGTTGCGTGGACAGTTCTTTTTAATGATGGGCCTGACTGACGCGGTGCCTATGATTGCAGTAGGTGTAGCGTTCTACGTAATCTTTGCAGTTGCATAAAAAGCGGATGACACGGTACTAGCGTATGAATATTAATTTAACGCTGATTGGTCAGTCGATCACTTTTGCGGTTTTCGTATGGTTTTGTTATGCCTACGTATGGCCTCCACTGGTGAATGCACTAGCTGAGCGTAAAAAGCAGATTTCTGAAGGACTGGCTGCAGCTGAACGCGGCCAGCACGAGCAGGAGCTGGCTGAAAACAGAGCAGCAGAGCGTTTGAGAGAAGCCAAAGGTCAGGCCTCAGAGATAATTTCGCAGGCGCAAAAGCGCGCTACCGAGATTGTGGAAGAAGCGAAAGACGATGCTCGATCAGAAGCAGAACGAATCAAAATAGGTGCAGAAGCTGAGATTGAGCAGGGTGCGAACCGTGCTCGTGAACATCTGCGCAAGGAAGTGGCGATACTCGCCATCGCCGGCGCAGAGAAAATACTGCAACGCGAAGTCAATGCCGAAGCTCACGCCAGTGCGCTAAACGCTCTGGCTGAGCAGCTGTAGGCGATAACGCATGGCAGATTACACTACTGTAGCCCGTCCCTATGCCCGCGCTGTCTATCAGCAGGCGACCGAGACTTCATCGGTAGACAGTTGGGGTCAGGCGCTGGCGTTAATGACGGCTGTTGCTAACGACGCTCAGATGCAGGCTTTATTAGACAGCCCTCAGCTCGGTCATGAGCAAAAAGCTGAGCTGATGCTGAAGGTGCTGGCTGACAAACTCACCCCCCAGCAACAGAATCTGGTGAAACTGATTGCGGAAAATGACCGCCTGAAAATTTTGCCGGAAATTGCCGAACAGTATGAAGCCTTCCGGGCTGAAGCTGAAGGCAAAATCGATGCGGAGGTGATCTCTGCCTTCCCGCTTTCTAAAGAGCAGGAGGCGACTATAGTCGCCATGCTCAAAGAAAAGCTGCATCGTGAAGTCAGCATTAGCTCAACAATCGACGCGTCGCTGATTGGTGGCGTCGTTATCAAGGCCGGAGACACAATTATCGATGGCTCAATGAAATCCCAGCTCAAGTCGCTGGCATTAGCATTGGGTCGTTAAGAGGAAAAAAGAAATGCAGCTCAATCCATCAGAAATCAGTGAACTGATTAAATCGAGAATCGAGAATTTCGATTCAGCCGTAGAAGCACGAACTGAAGGTACCGTGGTCAGTTTAAGTGACGGTATTTTACGTATTCACGGCCTGGCCGATGTCATGCAGGGTGAAATGATCGAATTACCGGGTGATACCTTCGCCATGGCGCTTAACCTGGAGCGGGACTCAGTCGGCGCGGTTGTTATGGGTGGTTACGGTCATTTGTCAGAAGGCGACAAGGCAAGTTGTACCGGTCGTATTCTTGAGGTGCCGATTGGCGCAGGCCTGCTGGGCCGGGTCATGGATGCGCTGGGTAATCCGATTGACGGCAAAGGCCCGATCGATTCATCTGAAACCGCCCCTATTGAAAAAATTGCGCCCGGCGTTATTGAGCGTAAATCAGTCGATCAGCCGGTGCAAACCGGTCTGAAGGCGATTGATGCCATGGTGCCGGTAGGCCGTGGCCAGCGTGAGCTGATTATTGGTGACCGTCAGACCGGCAAGACCGCCGTCGCCATCGATGCCATTATCAATCAGGCAAACAGTGGTGTTAAGTGTGTCTATGTCGCGATTGGACAGAAGGCTTCAACGGTAGCCAACATCGTTCGCAAGCTGGAAGAGCACGGTGCCATGGAGCACACCATCGTGGTCGCCGCTTCCGCCGCCGAATCGGCAGCCATGCAGTACATCGCGCCCTATTCCGGTTGCACCATGGGTGAATACTTCCGTGATCGCGGCGAAGATGCGCTGATTGTGTTTGATGACCTGACCAAACAGGCCTGGGCCTATCGTCAGGTGTCATTGTTGCTGCGTCGGCCACCGGGTCGTGAAGCCTATCCCGGTGATATTTTCTATCTGCATTCACGTCTGCTGGAGCGGGCATCACGGGTGAACGCCGAATACGTTGAAAAATTCACCAATGGTGAAGTTAAGGGTAAAACCGGCTCACTGACCGCCCTGCCCATTATTGAGACTCAGGACGGTGACGTTTCCGCATTCGTACCTACCAATGTAATCTCGATTACCGATGGCCAGATCTTCCTGGAATCCGACCTGTTCAACGCCGGTATTCGTCCGGCGATCAATGCCGGCCTGTCGGTCTCCCGTGTCGGCGGCGCTGCCCAGACTAACATCATTAAAAAGCTGGGCGGCAGTGTCCGCCTGGCACTGGCTCAGTACCGCGAACTGGCGGCCTTTGCCCAGTTTGCCTCAGACCTTGACGAAATCACCCGCTCACAGCTGTCACGTGGCGAACGCGTCACCGAGCTGATGAAGCAGGGGCAGTACTCGCCAATGTCAGTGGCAGAGATGGCCTTCTCGTTGTTTATGGCGAATGAAGGCTACCTTGATGATGTCGATGTTAGTAAGGTCGTCGATTTCGAATCGGCAATGCTGGCCCACATCAAGAGCAACAATGCTGAGCTGATAGCCAGAATCGATGAAACCGGCGAGTACAATGATGAGATCACCGCCGGCATGCGTGCGGCTCTGGATGATTTTAAAGCCAAAGGCGTCTTTTAGAGCCTGCGGCTAAACATAGATAACAGGTAGATTTAAATGGCAGGCGCAAAAGAGATACGCAGCAAGATCAAGAGTGTTAAAAACACTCAGAAGATCACTAAAGCTATGGAAATGGTCGCTGCGAGCAAGATGCGCAAAGCCCAGGAACGTATGCGGGCGGCGCGTCCCTATGCAGACAAGATAAATACCATCTTGACGCATCTGGCACAGGCGCACCCCGAATATAAGCATCCTTATCTGGGCGAACGCGTAATCGTTAAGCGCGTGGGCTATATCGTTATTGCATCTGACCGTGGCCTGTGTGGTGGCTTGAACACCAACATGCTAAAGGCAGCGGTCACTGAAATGGTCGCGTGGGACGAGCAGGACGTTGAGATAGATATCTGTGCGATAGGCAAAAAAGCAGTGGGCTTTTTCAGTCGTTTCAAGGCCAATGTCATCGCTCAGGCGACTAACCTGGGTGACAGACCCAGCATGGAAGAGCTTATCGGTGCGGTGAAGGTGATGCTGGATGCTTATGACGAAGGCAAAATTGATCGCCTCTATATGGTGAGTAACGATTTTGTAAACACCATGACCCAGCAGCCGAACATACAGCAGCTGATTCCGGTGAAAGGCGATGCCGATAAAAAGCTGGAGCATCACTGGGATTACATCTACGAGCCCGAGTCAAAACCGATTATAGACGGGCTGATGTGGCGTTTTATTGAATCACAGGTATATCGCGCCGTGGTGGAGAATATTGCCAGCGAGATGTCCGCCAGAATGATCGCCATGAAAGGCGCGACCGATAATGCGGGCGATATCATCAAAGAATTACAAACGGTGTACAACAAGGCCAGACAATCGGCCATTACACAGGAAATCTCCGAAATTGTCAGTGGCGCATCAGCGGTATAGACGGTTAGCGGCGATCATCAACAGAATTTAAATATCAGTAATGAGGATACAATCATGAGTACCGGACGCATAGTTGAAATTATCGGCGCGGTTATCGATGTCGAGTTTCCACGGGACTCCATTCCTAAAGTCTACGACGCACTTAAGCTGGACGATGGCGGCTTAACAATGGAAGTGCAGTCACAGCTAGGTGATGGCGTGGTTCGCACCATTGCCATGGGGGCAACCGAAGGCTTGCGCCGTGGTATGGTCGTCACCAACACCGGTGAAGCAATCACAGTGCCGGTGGGTATGAAAACCCTGGGGCGCATCATGAATGTACTGGGCGAGCCTATCGACAATCTGGGTGAGATCGGTAACGAAGAGTCTGCCCCGATTCACCGTGCACCGCCCAAGTTCGAAGACCAAAGCCCGGCCACCGAGATTCTGGAAACCGGCGTCAAGGTGATCGACCTGGTCATGCCCATCGCCAAGGGCGGCAAGATCGGCCTGTTCGGCGGTGCCGGTGTCGGCAAGACCGTCACCCTGATGGAGCTGATTCGTAACATCGCGGTCGAGCACAGCGGTTTCTCCGTGTTTGCCGGTGTGGGTGAACGTACTCGTGAGGGTAACGATTTCTACTACGAAATGCAGGAAGGCGGCGTACTCGACAAGGTGGCACTGGTTTACGGCCAGATGAACGAGCCACCCGGTAACAGGCTGCGTGTCGCCCTGACCGGCCTGACCATGGCCGAGCATTTCCGTGACGAAGGTCGCGACGTCTTAATGTTCGTCGATAACATCTACCGTTATACCCTCGCCGGCACCGAAGTATCGGCGCTGCTGGGTCGTATGCCTTCAGCGGTGGGCTATCAGCCTACCCTGGCGGAAGAAATGGGCGTATTGCAGGAGCGTATTACCTCCACCAAAACCGGTTCGATCACCTCTTTCCAGGCGGTTTATGTGCCTGCCGATGACCTTACCGACCCCTCGCCCGCTACCACTTTCGCGCATCTGGATGCGACGCTGGTACTATCACGTCAGGTGGCCGAACTGGGTATTTATCCGGCGGTGGATCCGCTCGATTCAACTTCGCGTATTCTCGATCCCAATGTTGTCGGCAACGAGCATTACAGTATCGCCCGAGGTGTACAGGGCGTACTACAACGTTATAAAGAGCTGAAGGACATTATTGCGATTCTGGGTATGGATGAGCTCTCCGACGATGACAAGCAGGCGGTATCGCGGGCACGTAAAATTCAGCGCTTCCTGTCGCAGCCCTTCTTTGTGGCAGAGGTCTTTACCGGCGCACCGGGTAAATATGTATCGCTGAAAGATACACTTGCGGCATTCAAAGCTATTCTGGCGGGCGACCATGATGATCTGCCGGAACAGGCTTTCTACATGGTTGGCGGCATCGATGAAGTGATTGAAAAAGCCAAAGGCATGAAATAGCCGAAAGGCAGGGTTGAATGAATATGGCCATGACCATGCATGTTGATATAGTGAGCGCCGAAGTCGAGATCTTTTCGGGCACGATTACCGAGCTTTATGCGCCGGCGGAAATGGGTGAAGTGGGTATTATGCCGCGACACGCGCCTTTGCTGACCAGAATGAAGCCCGGTGTGGTTAGAGTTGTCGATCAGCACGGTGACGAGCAGTCATTCTATGTCAACGGTGGCATTCTTGAAGTTCAGCCTCACGTCGTCACCATTCTTTCTGATACGGCCATGCGCGCGGCTGACCTTGATGAGGCTGCCGCACAGGAAGCCAAAGCGAAAGCTGAGGCGGCGATGGTCGACAAGAAGACCGATTACGATTATGCCCGCGCCAAGGCCGAACTGGTTGAAGCAGTCGCGCAGATTGAGGCGATCAACCGATTGAGAAAGAAGAAATAAACAGCTGAGGGAAATGGCAAGTTAATCAGCTAAACTGAGAAGGTCGGTCGAAACCCCGGCCTTTTTTTATGCGCAAATTAAAATATTCCTACAGGTGAAATTAAGGTGAACATGTCAGTCATAATTCTAGCCGCCGGTCAGGGCACCAGAATGAAATCATCACTGCCCAAAGTAATGCACACCATCGCCGGAGTGCCCATGCTGGAGCATGTCTACCGTCGAAGCCTCGAACTGGGTGCGGATGATATTCACATTGTCTATGGCCACGGTGGTGAACATCTACGCGATTACTGTGCGCAGTTCAAGGTTCAGTGGGTATTGCAGGAAGAGCAGCTGGGTACCGCTCATGCCGTGCAGCAGGCCAGTCCCGCCATCGACGCCGAGGCCACGGTCCTTATTTTGTACGGCGATGTACCGCTGATTAAAGCAGCCACGCTGAAAACGCTGATTAGGGAAGTCAGCAACGATAACCTCGCGCTGCTGACCATCAATCTGGAAGAGCCCACCGGTTACGGCCGAATAGTGAGAGACGGCGATAAAGTCATCAGCATTGTTGAGCATAAGGATGCCAGCGAACAACAACGAAAAATCACCGAAGTGAATACCGGTATTCTGGCACTGCGCGCCGGCTATCTGAATGAGTGTCTGAGTAAAATCGATAACGACAACTCCCAGGGTGAATACTACTTAACCGACATCATCGCTCTGGCGGTGGCAGACGGCAATGAAATATTTACCGTACAGCCGGAAAACAGCTACGAAGTGGAAGGTGTTAATGACCGCAAACAGCTGGCCAGACTGGAAAGAATCTATCAGCAAAACAGCGTAAAACAGCTGATGCTACAGGGCGTCAGCGTCGCTGATCCCGCCAGAGTGGATATACGCGGTGAGCTAAGCGTAAACATAGATACATTCATCGACATCAACACCATCTTTGAAGGCAGGGTCAAACTGGGCAAGAACGTGATAATCGGCGCGGGCTGCAT
>JAVVEE010000043.1:0-23604 GCA_032251315.1 Gammaproteobacteria bacterium | reverse complement strand
GTACGCTCGGCAGCAGCATCCCTGCTGCTGACGGTCTTGATTGAAGGGTATCCTTTCCATGCGTTTTGTTAGTAACTTGGCATTGTTAGAAATGCATAAAAAAGAACACACGCTTGTGAGTGTCAGAAGTCAATCTGGCTGTTTGGCATTGAAACCTGAAACTTACACGTCTATTTGTCATCGGAGGCAAGCATGTATCGATTTAAATTAACGAGCTCGCTGTTGGGACTGCTGATGCTGCCTTTACTCGTAGCCTGTAACGATGTGCCGGAAACATCCCAGGCATCTGAACAAATTACCGGTGATGTTGAAAAGCTCACGGTCTACAAGAGCCCGACCTGTGGCTGTTGTAAAAAATGGATTGATCACCTCGAAGCCGAGGGCTTCGAAGCGAGTGCCGAGCATCCGGCGAATCTAAGTGCCATCAAGGATCATTATCGAATAGCGAACAACCTGCGTTCCTGTCACACTGCCGTGTCATCACAAGGTTATGTCTTTGAAGGGCATATTCCCGCTCGTTACATTCAGCAGTTTCTCGCCAGCCCACCCGTTGACGCTATAGGGCTGTCAGTGCCGGCTATGCCCGTTGGTAGTCCAGGGATGGAATACGAGGACAAGTTTATGCCTTACCCGGTTTTGCTGATGAAAAAAGATGGTAGTACAGAAGTGTTTGCCAGTGTGCAAAGCGTGGCGCAGCAGCATCAGCCATTCAACCAACAGAAAGTACAGCCATGAGAATCTTCATCACAATGCATGCCATTCTGCCGCTCGGTGTGGTCAGTGTTGCCGCCGTTGCACAAACCCCTAAAGACTTTATTAACAGCCATAAAAAAACAAACCGTTATGATTTGCAACCTGAACAAAACCTCGATAAAAATCTGTGAAGAATATTCAAGTCTACAACCCGTACCTTAGACTCAGGTCAAGGTCTTTCCTCGTTGATATTCTTATTTACAGCCATTCACCTCAATGATGCTTTAAAAAATAGACGTCCTTGTCCCAACTTCAGGAGTCACGCTGAAACTTATTTTTCAAAAGTCTCACGTATATATTTAAGCACCGCCGATATATCAGCTGCACTTAAATTAGGATTACCACCTTTTGGTGGCATTGCCATTGGTGAGCCTTCGCTCTGAAAACCATTAGTTATATGATCAATTAACACGCTATCGGATTTTGATAATGCGCCATCACTGCTAGTAAAGTCTGGCGTTCCCGGGAATGCGCCCTTACCGTCACCGCCATGGCAGGCGATGCACGTTTTATCATAAGTTTCCTTTGCCGTGACACCTTTACTGAGTACTGCTGTGATCTGTGCCGAACCTGAGGCAACAGACTTAGTATTTGATGCTTGCAGGAATGAAATTAAGTCTCTTGTTTCCTGCCCCGTTAAACCGGCACGTACACGCATGTGAAACGCAGTTGATATCCACTGGTCATCACGCAGTTCTTTTGGTCCACGCATGTTATGACAGCGATTACAGTTATCCGCCCATACTTTAGAGCCTTTAGAAAAGTTACCCGCTTGCGGAAAATCAGCCGCCTGAGCGGTTATTAGCAGGCCACTTGAAAACAGTATAAAAACTGTAAACAGCGCCGATTTACATATTGCATTGTTAAGATATTTCATGTCTTTCTCCTCAGAATCCATAAGCCAGCTGTAGTAAGGTGCGATCTATATCACTATTAGCGCCATCCAGACCATCATTTAATTCATGCGTCAACTTGACCATAAAGTTATTGCTAACCAGATAATTTACGCCTATTGCCGTTTGTTTCTGATCAACACTGGCATGAGGTGAATCATAATCCGTATAACGCAGCACACCTTCCCATTTGGTATTCGGTAGACGGTAGGCAGCCTGGGTGTACCATGTTGTCCACTCTGCCGCTTCGCTTGCCGTTACCCCGGTTGTAGCTTCACCGACCTCGGTTTTAACGTACTCACCCCGCAGACTCATATTGCCGGTTAACCAGACAAAGTCAGCACCGATAACATCATAGTCCCGTGCTGTTTCACCTGACAATGGACCAACTATTTTATCATTAAAAAGTTGTTCATTACCTTCAACATTAGTCACGGTTGCCATACCGGTGGCAAGAGACAGTCCTATCTCAACAGAAGCAATCGGCAGTATGCCGATGCGACCGCCCCAGGTTTTTTCACCATCAACATCGGCACCGAAACCTTCCGCGGCAACACCGTCGAGTTCATATCCTACAACACCGGTTGCATCATCACTCTCGGCTTCGGAATTTATTTCAGGTCCATTGGAAGCATACACGGCATAATTGGCACGCATGTTTCCCAGGGGGAATCCACCACGTAGCTGGAAACCCAGGTCAGAAACTGGTGCAGCGCCATCATGGCCGAAACCCGGTGGTGCGGAAGCCAGTTTATTGATCCATGAAGGGTGCAAATTCTGTCTGAACTGACCGACGGGACTGAGGAATTTACCAGCAACCAGTACTGCATAATCACTCATAAACCAGTCAATGGTCATGTATTCCAATGCCACTTCGGTGCCTCCATCCTCACCAACCTCAAATTCCAGCTCAGCTTCCATCATCACTGCATCGCGGTACTGATAATGTAAAATCGGTGCAAAAGTACCAGCAACAAAACTGTCATTAGCATTTTCTGTACTGATAAATCCTACATCGGCATATCCTGCCATGTGGACTAAAGTGTTTGGATTTTTCCATTCGGCCGCCTGCTGCACTTCACTGTTTAATGCGGTAACCTGATTTTGCAAGGCATCGAGTTGTTGCTGTAGATCAGCATTACTGGATTCAGCATTTACTGTCACAGGTATAACCAAGGAAACGGCTGTTACCAGCAATTTTCGTCTGAAAGAATGACATGAATAATTCATGACGTTCACTCCTAATTATGTTAATAAAATATATAATCGTTTGTATCTATTTTGGATCGTGTTCATTTATTTCGAACAGGCGCCAGCACATACACTTAACCCATGTTTATAAAAACAATGTGGGACTGACTAAAATAGCGACTCCTGCCGGAGTCTTAAACGAGCGGAGGACGTATATCGGGAGAGATTATCTGACTGTGATATTGAACAAAATGTTCAATTGAAGATTGAATAAGTTTTTGAGATAGAGAAATATCTTTGTTAAATACAATACACGCTAAAACATGATTTGAACTTTGACCGCATGATGTCATACCTGTACATGCGACGCAGTTATTGTCACAATTATCACAGCAACCTTTTTGCATCATTGATTCATGTTTAGAGTTAACCATTACTGCTGCTTGTACTGACTTAGCTGAATTCATTTCGTGACAGGTATTTTTTTCTGTTGATGGCAATGAAGTACCGGCTGACACAGAGAGTGGCAGCCAAACCAAAGAGACGGCTAAAACCCAGCATAAAATTGTGTGTACTTGTTTTGTCATTGTTTTATCTAATTTTCGCTAACAAATATCTACGACTGATTTAGATGATAATGATTATTGTTGCCTGATATTGTGATATAAATCAAGCTTTCGCATTTTTGCTAGTTGCTATTGACCTATTGATAGCAACTTATTGGTATTGAGTTTATAACAATTCCAATTTGAACAAGTAAAAGTCTACAGCCACTATAATCAGGTCACAGTTCATGTGTTTTTAGCGATCCCCTTACTTTTTCAAGGCGCTCTCTTACTTCAGCAGCAAGTTTCAATACATCGGGATTACCCACAAGATTCAGCACTGCCGAAGGATCCATAAATGCCACTGTAACACTGCCATCCTCTTCTTCACGGACAACGACATTACAGGGCAATAACAGACCGATATCCGACTCTGCATCAAGCGCTCGATTAGCTCGCACTGAATTGCAGGCACCAAGGATGATGTAGGGTCGCGTTTCTTTTTTCGCAAAAAAAAGTAACACGCCCGTGGGTGCGCGAACCCACTACCCGTAATGCCATGACTTATTAAGAAGGCCATAATTACGCGAATGTATTCACGTATGCTTTTCCACTTGCAAGGGAATGAGAAACAATGTTGTGCGAATGAATTCGCACCTACAAAAGAAGGATAATAATTGTCTAGATGCATCTACCGTATGTCTTCCCATGCAGGAACAGGAACGTAGGTACGTGCAACCATCCGGATAACAAACAAAGATCTTTCACATGCGTTCGAGATGACGATCCTGGAGATGGATACCAGCCTGCGCCAGCAGAACCAATTAAAAAATCCTATTTTTTAATTCTATATTCCGCTGACCGGGCATGAGCCACCAAACCCTCACCATGCGCTAGCGTTGCTGCACACTTGCCCAACTCCGAGGCACCCTGTGCCGAACAGCCAATCAAACTCGAGCGTTTCTGAAAATCATAAACACCCAGTGGTGATGAGAAACGTGCAGTGCCGGAGGTGGGCAGGACGTGGTTCGGGCCGGCACAGTAATCACCCAGCGCTTCGGCGGTGTAGCGGCCCATGAAAATGGCACCGGCGTGGCGGATTTTCTCGGCCCACTGTTCGGCATTTTCAACCGACAGCTCCAGATGCTCCGGTGCAATGTGGTTGGCGACTTCTATCGCCTGCTCCATCGTCTCCGCCAGGATGAAGGCGGCGCGATTTTTCAGTGAGGTTTCGATAATTTCTTTGCGCGGCATTTCCAGCAACAGCTTTTCGATGCTGGCCTGTACCTTGAGCAGGAATTCAGCGTCTGTGCTGACCAGAATAGACTGCGCTTCTTCGTCGTGTTCGGCCTGGGAGAATAGGTCCATGGCGATCCAGTCGGGATTGGTTTTGCCGTCGCACATCACCAGTATTTCGGAAGGCCCGGCGATCATGTCGATGCCGACTACGCCGTAGACCATGCGTTTGGCGGTGGCGACGTAACTGTTGCCGGGGCCGGTGATGATGTCGACTTTGGGAATGGTGGCGGTGCCGTAAGCCAGTGCGGCGACGGCCTGCGCGCCACCGATGGTAAAGATGCGGTCAACGCCGGCAATGGCGGCGGCGGCCAGTACCAGGTCGTTAGTTTCGCCACCCGGTGCGGGTACCACCATGATCAGCTCGGGAACTTCGGCCACCTTAGCGGGGATGGCGTTCATGAGCACGGATGAGGGATAGGCGGCTTTGCCACCGGGGACGTACAGCCCTGCCCTGTCCATAGGGGTGATTTTCTGGCCCAGCACGGTGCCGTCGGCTTCGGTGTACGACCACGATTCCATTTTCTGGTGCTGGGCATAAGCACGCACGCGCTCGGCGGCCAGCTCCAGCGCATCGCGGTGTTTTGTATCAATGGCGTTAAGTGCTTTTTGCAACCTCGCCTGGGTGAGTTCCAGCTGATCGGCCGAGCTGACATCGAGACGATCCAGCTTTTTTGTATATTCGAGCACGGCGGCATCGCCGCGTTTTTTTACGTCGGCGAGTATATTGGTGACGATGGTCGCCACGCCGCTGTCCGCTGACTGCTCCCATGCCAGCACTGCATCGAGTTGTTGCCAGAAGTGTTTATCACTGGCGTTGAGCTGACGTATCTCAGGCATTTTTTTCCACCGCTGCTTTTATTTTTTCAATGATATCGCTGATTCTGGCGTGCTTCATTTTCATCGCCGCCTTGTTCACGATAAGTCGCGAACTGATGTCCGCAATGTGATCCATGGGTTTCAGGCCGTTGGCTTTCAAAGTATTGCCGGTGTCGACCACATCGACAATCAGGTCGGCCAGACCGACAATCGGACCCAGCTCCATCGAACCATAAAGCTTGATGACTTCGACCTGTTCGCCGCGCGATTCAAAAAAGTGCTGGGCGACATTGGTGAACTTGGTGGCCACGCGCAGGCGGCCGGTTTTATGGCGGCGACTGCTGTCGGCATCGACCAGACCGGCGGTCATCAGCCGGCATTTGGCGATTTTCAAATCCAGCGGCTCGTACAGCCCTTCCGCGCCATGTTCCATGAGCACGTCCTTGCCGGCGACGCCGATGTCGGCGGCACCGAACTGCACATAGGTGGGTACATCAGTGGCGCGAATAATCACCAGCTTGACGTCATCCTGATTGGTATCAAGAATCAGCTTGCGGCTTTTTTCCGGATCTTCAGCCGGAATGATATTGGCCGCTGCCAGCAGGGGAAGCGTCTCTTTGTAAATTCGGCCTTTGGATAAAGCGATGGTAATCATGATTTTTTACAATTTATGCTGATGATTAATTTTAAAGATTAGACCGGTACGCGGCGAATGTTTGCGCCCAGCAACGCCAGTTTTTCTTCGATGATTTCATAGCCGCGGTCGATGTGATAGATGCGGTGAACTTCAGTCTCACCCTCGGCCACCAGACCCGCCATAATCAGACTCGCTGATGCGCGCAGGTCGGTTGCCATGATCGGCGCGCCGGTCAGTTTTTCGACGCCGCGCACAATCGCGGTGTTGCCTTCCACTTCAATGTCGGCACCCATGCGCTGCAACTCCTGCACGTGCATGAAACGATTTTCAAATACCGTTTCAACCACCGTGGCGGTGCCATCAGCAATCGCATTCAGGGCGACAAACTGCGCCTGCATGTCAGTAGGGAATGCCGGATAGGGGGCGGTACGAACATTCACCGCTTTGGGGCGTTTGCCGTGCATGTCCAGCGAAATCCAGTCTTCGCCGACTTCGATATCGGCACCGGCCTCGCGTAATTTATCGATCACCGCGTCGAGCAGTCTGGGCGCGGTATCTTTCACCATGATCTTGCCGCCGGTGATCGCCGCCGCGATCAGATAGGTGCCGGTTTCGATGCGATCGGGCAGTACGCGATAACGAGTGCCCTGCAATTTTTCCACGCCCTCGATGGTGATGGTATCGGTACCGGCACCCTGAATTTTAGCGCCCATGGCAATGAGAAAATTGGCCAGATCAACCACTTCCGGTTCACGCGCTGCATTTTCAATGGTGGTAATGCCGTCAGCCAGTGTCGCCGCCATCATCAGGTTTTCGGTACCGGTGACGGTAACGATATCCAGCACCAGTCGCGCGCCTTTGAGCCGTTTGGCCTTGGCGATGATGTAGCCGTTTTTAACTTCGATTTCCGCACCCATGTCCTGCAGGCCTTTAATGTGCAGATTAACCGGGCGCGAACCGATGGCACAGCCGCCGGGCAAGGAGACTTCCGCTTCGCCGAATCGGGCCAGCAGCGGCCCTAACACCAGAATGGACGAACGCATGGTGCGAACCAGATGATAAGGTGCGATGCAGCTCTCAATGGTGGAGCTATCGACTTCGATGCTGAGCTTCTCGTCGATGACTACGTGCACGCCCATGGCGCCCAGCAACTCGACGGTGGTGGTGACATCATGCAGATGCGGTACGTTTTCGATAATGGCGGTGCCTTCACATAACAGGGTGGCGGCGAGTATCGGCAAGACCGCATTTTTGGCGCCGGAAATCCTGACCTGACCATTAAGCGTCGCGCCGCCCTGTATCAACAATTTATTCATACTGATGAAATATCCTAAGAATTAGCGGCTAAGTTCAGGAACGAACCCAGCTCGGTATCAATGCCATAAGCAGCTGCAATAATGGTTATTTGCTCTGGCAGATTTTTGAAGTCAATCGATTTTTTTTGCATTTTTATGATGCGTTGCATTTCCACCAGCATCGCCAAACCCGCGCTGTTGCTGTCGCTGACTTCAGCAAGGTCAACGCTGACTTTATCCAGTTCACCGAACAGCTGCTCGGCCTGCTTCATTAGCACCGGCACGGTTTCAAAATTGAGCACGCCACTGATCCTGACACTGTTTTTAACCAGCGAAAGTTCGGCTGACAATGGTTTTTCAGTCGCCATGATCAGCGGCTGCTCTCTGCAACTGAAGAATCCGGAGCGGCTTTTCCCTCGGATACTTCAGCCTTCTTTTCCCGCAGCATTTTCAGCACCTGCTCCATGCCGCCTTTGCGCATCTCCTGGGCAAACGTACCGCGGTAATTGGTCACCAGGCTGACGCCGTCGATGATAATGTCGTAAACCTTCCATTCGCCATCTTTCAGTCGCATTCGATAATCCACCGGAATGCTGGGGCCGCCCGACTGCAGTACTTCGGATTTGACCACGACCCTTTCTTCGCCGGAATAGTCTCTCAGCGCTGAAAATTCAATTTTCTGATCCTTGAATTCCTGCAGCGACTTACCGTAGGTACGAATCAGCAATTCCCGGAACTCATCGACGAATTCAATTTTCTGCTCGTTGCTCGCCTGCCTCCAGTTTTTTCCCAGCGCCAGTTTTGCCAGGGTGACATCATCGAGATGCGGCACAATGTATTGGTCCACAATCTCATAAACAATATCGGGATTTTCATTGATTTCTTCGCGCCGCTGCTTCAATACTTCGATCACTTCGTCTGAAGTCCGCTTGAGCATATCCACCGGCGATTCAACTTCAGCCGCTGTCAGGGTTGAGCTGATCAGTAAGGTCACGACATACAAGCTGTTCATCAGGTATTTAATCTGTGCGTTAATCATTCTTTTTTATCCTCTGCTGCCGGTTTTCAGTGCGGTTATTCGTCGCCCTTGCTATAAAGGAACTGGCCAATAATCTGCTCCAACACCAGCGCCGACTGGGTCAGCGTAATCACCGAACCCGAAGTTAGATACTCTTCTTCAGCGCCCGGCTCCAGACCCACGTATTGCTCGCCCAACAAACCGGAGGTCAGAATACTGGCTGAAGTGTCGATGGGGAAAGCATTATACTGGGGATCAATCGACATCGTCACCCAGGCCTCGTAACCGGCCATGTCATAACCAATCTCGGTGACGCGTCCGATGCGCACGCCGCCGGCCGAAACCGGTGAGCGCGCCTTCAGTCCGCCGATATTATCGAACCGGGCTTTAACCGTATAGCCTTCGTCACCACCGTAAGTCGACAGATTGCTCGCGGACATGGCCAGCATGAATAAAGCCGCGATACCCGCCGCTACAAATAGACCCACCATCAATTCCAATGTACGTGTATTCATAAATGCCTCTTAAATTCTTCAAACAACCTATTTACCGAACATCAGCGCGGTCAGAACAAAATCCAGAATCAGAATAGCCAGCGAGCCGTAAACCACAGTTCGCGTGGTTGCCCGCCCCAGCCCCTCGGAAGTGGGGGTGCAGTCATAGCCTTCGAATACCGCAATCCACGACACCACCACGCCAAACACCAGGCTCTTGATCATGCCGTTGCCCAGGTCATCGATCAGCTCGATGTTTTCCTGCGCCTGCGACCAGAAGGCGCCGGCATCCAGACCCAGCAATTCGACCGCCACCAGATAGCCGCCCATCACGCCGACGGCGCTGAATATCGCGGCCAGCAGCGGCATGGCAATGACCCCGGCCAGAAACCTCGGCGCCACAACCCTTTCTATAGGGTTAACCGCCATCATTTCCATACCTGAAAGCTGCTCGGTGGTCTTCATCAAACCAATTTCAGCGGTGAGCGCCGAACCGGCGCGCCCGGCAAACAACAAGGCGGTGATCACCGGGCCGAGTTCGCGCAGCAGTGACAGCACCACCATCACACTCACCGAATTCTCGGCACCGAAATCAACCAGCGCATAATAAGATTGCAGCGCCATGACCATGCCGACAAACAGGCCGGCGACGACAATAATAATCAGCGTCTGCACGCCCACGGAAAACAGCTGCTTGATGAGCAGGCCGGGGCGCTTCAGCATGCCGCCCAGATTGGACAGCACCTCCAGCAGAAACAGGCTGGCCCGACCCAGACGCGCGAAACCATCCAGGGTAGTACGCCCCAGCATCTGTATACGATTGAGTAAAATATCAACCACGTTTTCTCTCCACAACCGTCAGCAGATCATCCAGCAGAGGTGGCCCGTCCACATGGAAAGGCACCGGCCCGTCAGCCAGTCCTTTTATAAACTGCCGGGTCCATTCTGACTGGCTGTTATTTATGGCCTCGGGCGTGCCATGCTCGACCACGGTGCCCGCCGAGATGAGGTAAACATAATCGGCGATGGACATGGTTTCACGGACATCATGCGAGACCACGATACTGCAAAAATTCAGGGCATCGTTCAGGCTTTTGATCAGTTTCACCAGCACCCCCATGGAAATGGGGTCCTGGCCGGTGAAGGGTTCGTCGTACATGATCATCATCGGGTCGAGGGCGATAGCCCTGGCCAGGGCCACGCGCCGTGACATGCCGCCCGAAAGCTCGGCAGGCTCCAGATCCCTGGCGCCGCGCAGGCCCACTGCATTCAGCTTCAACAGTACTAACTGGCGCACCATCGATTCACTGAGCCGGGTGTGTTCGCGGATGGGATAGGCCACGTTTTCGAACACCGAAAGGTCGGTGAGCAGGGCACCACTCTGGAACAGCATGCCCATGCGCTTGCGCAACTCATACAGCTCTCTGGTTTTCAGCCGGTGAATGTTCTGACCATCAACTTCAATACTGCCTGAATCGGGCCGCAACTGGCCGCCGATCAATTTCAGCAGGGTGGTCTTGCCGGTGCCGCTGGGTCCCATGATGGCGGTTACGCCCTGGCGCGGAATATCCATATCCACGTTATCAAAGATCAGATTACTGCCCCGGCTGAATGTCAGCCCTCGAATTTTTACCAGCGTTTCACTCAAGTTGATATCCTTTTACACATCGCCCAATCACTGTACCGTCTGACCTCTTTTACCATCGACTCAGGCGCGTATTGTATGCGTTTGAGGCTATTCATGCACCTGTTTATGCACTCAGCTACAACAACCGTGGCGAGTTCGCCTATAATGGCGGCATTCGAGATTTGTCACCAATGTAATTTTCACCGCCTACCCTATATAGAGTCCATTCATGCCCGTTGATAGCCTTCTCACTAATAGCTTTGCCATTATTATCGGTTTTGTTTTGCTGATATGGAGCGCGGATCGATTTATTTTTGGCGCCGCCGCCGCCGCGCGAAACATGAACATCTCGCCACTGATCATCGGCCTGACCATCGTTGGCTTCGGCACCTCCGCCCCCGAAATGATGGTCGCTGCCTTCGCCGCCTTCGACGGCAGCCCGGCCATGGCCATCGGTAATGCCCTGGGCTCGAACATCACCAACATCACGCTGGTACTGGGTACGACCGCGCTCATTGTTCCGCTGAATGTGCATTCCGGCATTCTGAAAAAAGAGCTGCCCCTGCTGATCATCGCCACGCTGCTGACGCTGGTGCTGCTGGCCGATGGCGCGCTGGGGATCATCGATGGCGCGCTGCTGTTCAGCGCGCTGGTTGTAGTGATGTGGTGGATTACGCGCACCGCGCTTAATGAACGGGTTCATGATGCGCTGGAGGATGAATTCGACGATGAAATTCCCCGCGGCGTGCCCATGCCCAAAGCCATTTTCTGGCTGGTCGCAGGCCTGATCCTGTTAATCGCCAGCTCCAAGATACTGGTCTGGGGCGCGGTCAATGTTGCCACCTCCATGGGCATCAGCGAACTGGTGATCGGCCTGACCATTATCGCCATCGGCACCAGCCTGCCTGAACTGGCGGCGACCATCGTCGGTGCGCTGAAAAAAGAGCACGACATCGCCATCGGCAATATCGTCGGCTCAAACCTGTTTAACACCCTGGGCGTTCTCGCCGTGCCCGGCCTGCTGGCCCCGGCTCCGCTGGCTGAAGGCGTTCTAGAGCGCGATTTCCCGGTTACCTTTGTCCTGACCATTGCGCTGTTTGTCATCGCTTACGGCTTCAGGCACCCCGGGCGCATCACCCGGGTTGAAGGCGGCCTGCTGCTGGGCGCCTTTTTTGCCTACCAGACCCTGCTCTATTTTACCGCCTGAGCGAACACCGCAACCGGCGCACGCCGGATGATGTAATATTAAAACCTATTGAAACTATCGCCCGCTATAAAGACCATGCCTACCACTGATTTGGAAAACGCTGATTTTAAACAACTCGGTCTCGCCGTCATCAACACCGAGCTGGCCGCAGTTGGAGCCCTGAAAGACCGCATCAACGACGATTTCACCACCGCCTGCAAACTCATGCTTGCCTGCGAAGGCCGCATCGTAGTCACCGGCATGGGCAAATCCGGCCATATCGGCGGCAAAATCGCGGCCACGCTGGCCAGCACCGGCAGCCCGGCGTTTTTTGTCCATCCCGGCGAAGCCAGCCACGGCGATCTGGGCATGATCACCCCCAAGGATGTAGTCATCGCGCTCTCCAATTCGGGCAACACCCTGGAGCTGCTAACCATCATCCCCATTCTCAAGCGCTTCGGCGTGCCGCTGATCACGCTCACCGGCAACCCCCGCTCGACGCTGGCCACCGAAGCCGATGTCAATCTGGATGTCAGCGTGGCGCAGGAGGCCTGTCCCCACGGGCTGGCGCCGACTTCGAGCACCACGGCTTCGCTGGTGATGGGCGATGCCCTGGCCATTGCCCTGCTCCAGGCGCGCGGCTTCACCCCGGAGGATTTTGCGCTTTCGCACCCCGGCGGCACGCTGGGCCGGCGGCTGCTATGCCATGTCGGTGACATCATGCACAAGGCGGAGAAAATCCCCAAGGTGGGCAAGCAGGCGACGGTTTCGGCGGCACTCATCGAGATGACCCGTAAGGGGCTGGGGATGACGGCGGTGGTCGATGACCATGATCAGCTGCTGGGCATTTACACCGACGGCGATCTGCGTCGTTCGCTCGACCAGGGCATCGACATTCACACCGCCCCCATCGAGGCGGTGATGACCAAAAACTGCAAAACCACCCATGAGCACGATCTGGCGGTCAAAACCCTCAAGCTCATGGATGACTTCAACATCAACGGTGTGCTGGTCACCGACGACAGCAACAAACTCATTGGCGCACTCAATATGCACGATCTTTTACGCGCCGGCGTGGTCTGAATAAACTAATTCAACAGGAGCTCCTCGTGCAGGACATCATAGAAAAAGCAAAAAAAATAGAAATGGTCATTTTTGATGTCGACGGCGTCATGACCGACAGCAGCCTGTTCATCGGCGACGACGGCCAGGAATACAAAGCCTTTAATTCCAAGGATGGCCACGGCATGCGCATGCTGCTGGAGTGCGGCGTGAAAGCGGCGGTAATCACCGGGCGTAAATCCCAGGTGGTGGAACATCGCATGAAAGATCTGGGCGTGAGTCTGGTGTATCAGGGCTATCGCGATAAAACCCCGGCCTTCGAACACCTGATCGAGGAGGTGGGCATTTCCATGGACAAAATCGCCTATGTCGGTGATGACGTGGTAGATCTGCCCATCATGTCGCGGGTTGATTTCGCCATTGCCGTACAGGATGCGCACCCCTTTGTAAAACAGCACGCCCACTGGATTACCCCCCGCAACGGCGGCTGCGGCGCGGTGCGCGATGTCTGTGAATTCATTCTCGAAGCGCAGGGCATGCTGACCGGCAAGCTTGAATCGTATCTTTACGTTCCGGTTTAGCGTCCGGCTCCTATTTTCATGAAACGCTTGTTCTCCCTTTCCCTTATTATCATTGCCGCGCTGATTTTCTGGGGCTCACAAACCTGGGAGAGAAGCGTTAGTATTGATGCCATGGAAGACAGCGACCCTCATTATATAAATGTCTTTATCCGCGATTTCACCATCACCATCATGAATAATGAGGGCCGGCCGGGTCATACCCTGAAAGCCCGACAGCTCGAACACTATAATGATGATGACTTCTCGATTATGGATGAGCCTGTACTGGAGATGCTGCAAAATGAACATCGCTGGACTATCGTTGCCAAAAGAGGTGAGATCGCTGACGACAACCAGCACATCCGCCTGCGCGATGAAGTCGTTATAGAGCAGCAGGACGTGCCCGAGCCGATACGACTTGAAACCGCGCAACTGGACATCGACCTGCGCACACAGATCGCCATCAGCAATCGGCCGGTGAGCATCACCCATCAAGATTTCCAGGTAACCTCACAGGGATTGATACTGGATAACATCAGCGGACAACTCGAGTTTCTCAACAACGTTGAAGGCAGCTATGATCGGTTACAATAAAATACCTTTGCTTTTCTCCCGCTATGTAGCGCTGACCCTGCTGCTACTGCAAGCCCCGGTCGGGTTCGCCGCGCCGATAAACAACGACCGTGTGCAGGTACAGGCCAATTACATGAAGTTCGACCTGAACACGGGCAGCAGCACCTATGAAGGCGATGTTAAAATCACCCACAACAACATTGAGATTTATGGGGAAACCGTTATCATATTGCGTGAAAGCAACGAGATTCAACAAATCAATGTCGATGGACAACCGGCTCGATACATTCAGGATGAGCACACTGAAAACAGCATCTATGCGACCAGTCAGCACATGCAGTATTTTTCCAGCCGGCAAAAACTGGTGATGACCGGGGATGCGCGTCTGGAGCAGCCCGACCACACCATAGAGAGTCAGCGTATCGTTTATGACACCCTCAACAAAATCGTGATCGCCGGCAGCGAAGACAGCAAGCCGGAAGGACGCGTCAACATCATCCTGAAACCGAAAAAAGACAACCCGGCCCCGGCCGATACCGAGAAGCGCTAGTGTCGATACTGCACGCACAACATCTGGTCAAAAGCTTCAAAACCCGCACCGTGGTCAACGATGTCTCGATAGAAGTCAAAAGCGGCGAAGTCGTGGGTCTGCTGGGCCCCAATGGCGCAGGCAAAACCACCTGCTTCTATATGATGGTTGGGCTGATAGCCACCGATGCGGGCCGGATTTATCTCAATGACGAAGACATTACCGACCTGCCGGTACACGCCCGCGCCCGCAGAGGCATTGGCTATCTGCCACAGGAGGCTTCGGTATTCAGAAAACTCTCGGTCGAAGATAACATTCAGGCCATTCTGGAACACAATCCCGCGCTGGATAAAAACGCCCAGCAACAGCTGCTGGAATCGCTGCTGGAAGACCTTCAAATCCAGCATATCCGCAAGTCCACCGGCATGAGCCTCTCCGGCGGAGAGCGGCGGCGTGTTGAAATTGCACGTGCGCTGGCCTCCCAGCCTGATTTCATCCTGCTGGATGAACCTTTTGCCGGGGTTGATCCGATTTCGGTCATTGAGATACAGAAAATTATCAGTCATTTGATCGAACGCAATATCGGCGTGCTGATTACCGACCATAATGTGCGCGAAACCTTGAGAATATGCCGACATGCCTACATTCTAAGTAATGGCCAGATTATCGCCGAAGGTACTGCGGAAGAGGTTCTGGCTAATGAGCAGGTGCGCAATGTTTACCTTGGACACGATTTTCGACTATAAAATATGTATCAACCTCTATTCGCAACAGCGCTCAACAACAATACCGTGTCAACTTCGCCGGCCATTTTAATTTTTTCAGCCCTGTACCGTTTAAATAGCGTTAACGGGAGATCCTGATCACGTGATGAAACCTTCGCTTCAACTTAAAATCGGGCAACATCTGACCATGACCCCCCAGCTGCAACAGGCCATCCGCCTGTTACAGCTCTCCACGCTCGAACTCCAGTCCGAAATTCAGCAGACGCTGGAAGAAAATCCGATGCTGGAGCTGGAGGAAGACGGCAACGAAGTCAGTGACACCGGCGACGACAGCCGCAGCAGCACCAAACAACAGGGCAGCGAGAACGAGAGCACAACGACCAACACCGATTCGCAGTTGAACCTGGATAGCAACAACGACATTCCTGACGAATTAGCGGTTGACAGTGACTGGAGCGAGATCTATGACGTCAATCCCAGCAACACCAGCAGCCCCAGCAGTGAGGGCAGTGGTGACTATCTGGAAAACCAGTCATCAGGCGAACAAAATCTTCAGGATCACCTGCTCTGGCAGTTGCGAAACAGCCCGGTCAGCGCCACCGATCTATTAATCGGCACCTCTATCATCGACGCCATTGATGACAACGGTTATCTCACCGAAAGCATCGAAGACATTCACCAGAGCCTGATCGATGAAGTGGACATTGATATCGACGAAGTGGAGGCCATGCTGCACCGCATTCAGCATTTCGATCCGCTGGGCGTGGCCGCCCGTGATCTGCGTGAATGCCTGTTACTACAGCTGGAACAGTTTGACCCCGACACCCCCGAGCTGGCAGATGTCAGAATGCTGATCGAAAACTATCTCGACCTGATCGGTGCCCACGACTATGCCCGGCTGCAACGCAAAACCCACCGTAATGAAGAAGAACTGCACGTGCTCATCACCTTCATACAAAAGCTCAACCCCAGACCGGGCTCGATCATCAACAGCAGCACCACACACTATATTGCTCCTGATATTTATGTGCGGAAGGTCAACGGCCAGTGGCGCGTTGAGCTCAATCCGGAAACCGCACCCAAAATCAGAATCAACCAGATCTACGCCGATCACCTGAAAGCAGCCGGTCGAGGCGACAATAATTCACAGCTGAAAAACAGCCTGCAGGAGGCACGCTGGTTTATTAAAAGCCTGCAAAGCCGCAACGAAACCCTGATCCGGGTCGGCATCGCCATCGTCGAACGCCAGCGCCTGTTTCTGGAATACGGCGAGGAAGGCATGAAGCCCATGATCCTGCGCGACATCGCCGAAGAACTGGAGATGCATGAGTCGACCATCTCGCGGGTGACCACCCATAAATACATGCACACCCCGCGCGGCGTATTCGAATTCAAATACTTTTTCTCGAGCCGGGTGAGCACCTCCGATGGCGGCGAATGTTCGGCCACGGCAATTCGCTCCATGATGAAAAAACTCATCGAGCACGAGAATCCACAAAAACCCTTGAGCGATAACAAAATTTCTGCCTTTCTGATCAAAGAAGGCATTAATGTTGCGCGTCGAACTGTGGCAAAATACCGGGAATCTATGATGATTCCTCCTTCAAACGAGAGAAAGCGTCTCGCTTAAACCAACTGGAGTATTCTTATGCAAATTAATCTGACCGGTCACCACGTTGATATCACCGATTCATTACGCAACTATGTCAACGAAAAAATGGAAAAACTGGAACGACACTTTGACAAAGTCAGCAACACCCATGTCATCCTGAGCGTTGACAAGAACGAACAGAAAGCGGAAGCCACTGTCCACATGAGCGGCAATGATATTTTCGCTGAAGCGCGTGAAGCTGACATGTACGCCTCTATCGATGCCATGGTAGCCAAACTCGACCGGCAGGTGAAAAAGCACAAGGAAAAAATCACCAACCACCTGCATCATAAAAACGCATCTACATCTACACCTGAAACTGAAGATTAATGAAACTTAAAGATTTAGTCAGCCCGGAAGCGGTTGTATGTAATGCTGAGATTGTCAGCAAAAAAAGAGCGCTCGAACTGCTGGCTGAATTGCTGGCCCGGCAAACCGATCCGGATAAATCGCTGGAAATTTTTCAGCGCCTGACGGAAAGGGAAAAACTGGGCTCGACTTCACTGGGACAGGGCATTGCCCTGCCCCATGCGAGAACCGCGTTATGTGATCGTGCCGTCGGGGTGTTTATACGCACCAAAAACGGCATCGATTTTGACAGCCCCGATCGCCAATCCACCGACCTGCTGTTTGCCCTGATGGTGCCGGAACACTACACAGACGAACACCTCAACATTCTCGCCGGACTGGCGGAAATGTTCAGCGACGAAGACTTTTGCCGTGAACTGCGCTCAGCCGACACCGACGCAGAACTCTATCACCAGCTCATCAGCTGGGATCTCACCACACAGACTTCCTAGGGAATCATGACCCAACTTTTTTCCGCCGAATCGATCATCGTTAATCTTTCCAGCAAGATTAAGCTGAAATGGGTCGCCGGCCAGGAAGACCCGGATCGTCCCATCCACGAAGTCAATGTCAGGGAACATGCCACCCTGATCGGCCATCTCAACCTGATTCATAAAAACATTATTCAGGTTATCGGCAAAACCGAATGTGACTACCTGCAAAGCCTCAGCGAAGATTTTAGCAACGATGTGCTGCAACAGATTTTTTCCGATTACGCCGTCGCCATCATTATGGCCGATGACCTGCCCGTGCCCGACAAACTGATTGAGTTCGCCAACAAGGGGCACGTGCCCCTGCTAAGCTGCAAAACTCACAGCAACGAAGTCGTGGACATCGCGCGGTTTTATTTGCACAAACTGTTCTCCGACAAGAAAATCGTGCACGGCGTGTTTATGGAAGTGCTCGGCACCGGGGTCTTAATTACCGGCGAAAGCAGTGTCGGTAAAAGCGAACTGGCGCTGGACCTGATTTCTCGCGGGCACCGCCTGGTTGCGGATGATGCGCCCGAACTGACCCGCATCGGCCCCGACATTCTCGACGGCAGAAGCCCCAGCCTGTTGCGCGACTTCATGGAGGTTCGCGGACTGGGCGTGCTTAACATTCGCGAAATGTACGGTAATAATGCCCTGAAAATGAACAAGCATCTGCGCCTGATTGTGCACATGGTACGTCTGTCCAAAGCAGAGCTGGCGCAGATAGATCGCCTCGAAGGCGCCCGCCGCATGCAGAGCATCCTGGGCGTCTCCATCCCCGAAGTGCAATTGCCGGTCGCCCCCGGACGTAATCTATCGGTACTGGTGGAAGCGGCCGTGCGCAATTACATACTCAGAAACAGCGGCTACGATGCCACTGAAGAGCTGATCCATCTTCAGCAGCTCGCGATCAATTCAGATCAGGTTTTATAAACCATGAAAATTGTCATCGTCAGCGGGCTTTCCGGCTCCGGCAAAACAGTCGCACTGCACACCCTGGAAGACGAGGACTACTACTGCGTCGACAATCTGCCGCTGGGCCTGCTGCCTGATTTCGTCGATCGCATCTGCAAGCGAAGCCTACAGCCCTATGAAAAGATCGCGGTAGGCATCGATGCCCGCAGTGAATCTCATGATTTGCGCCACTTCAATGAAATTATTAAACCGCTGCGGGAAAGAGATATCGAATTCGAAGTTATCTACCTGCAGGCAGAACTCAATACCCTGATCAAGCGCTTTAGTGAGACGCGCCGGAAACATCCGCTGACCACCAAAGGCCTGCCCCTGTCCGAAGCCATCGAAGTGGAACGGGTGCTTTTAAGCGCGGTCGCTTCCGAAGCCGATCTTTTTATCGATACCACCTATACCAATATTCATCAGCTGCGTGATCAGATAAAAACACAAATTGTCAAGAATAGCGGTGCTACACTCTCATTATTATTTCAATCATTTGGCTTTAAGCACGGCGCTCCCAGTGATTCCGACTTTGTATTCGACGTACGCTGCCTGCCCAACCCGCACTGGGAATCCAACCTGCGTCCGCTTACCGGGCTGGACGCAGATGTCATCAACTATTTACAGGCCCAGGAGGAGGTTCAGAACATGCTTGAAGATATAAGGTCTTTTATGCAGGCATGGATCCCCAAATTCGTACAACAAAACCGCTACTACCTCACCGTCTCCATCGGCTGCACCGGGGGTCAACATCGCTCTGTTTTTATCGCACAGAAATTATGCGAAGAGTTCGGCGAAAGCAATGACAATGTATCGGTCAGACACAGAGAACTGCAATGAGTACAGGTTTGTTACTGGTTTCACATAAGGGCATTGCCAGCAATTTGCTGGCCACTGCCGCCTCCATCGTTAATGACATGCCCGGCAACATGGCCTGTATAGAAATTCCCATGGATGCCTCTGTTGATACCATGAAGCAGGACATCCAGAAAAAAATCGATGAGTTCGATCCTGACCAGGACATCCTTATTCTCACCGACATATACGGCGGCACCCCCAGCAATATCGCCAGCTGCTTTATCACCAATAAACATACCCGCCTTGTCAGCGGGCTTAACCTGGCCATGATCATCAAGGCGATTAATTACCGCGATTTACCCCTGACCGAGCTCGTCGATAAAATTATCGTCGGCGGACATCAGAGCATTGCCCAGCATAACAGTGAGCACCCGTCATGCCATTAAGCCGCGAAGTCGAAATCATCAATAAACTGGGTTTGCATGCCCGCGCCGCCGCAAAGTTTGTCAGGCTGGCATCCAGCTTCGAGAGCCAGATCGAGATAGAACGCAAGGATCGCCGCGTTAATGGCAAAAGCATTATGGGCGTTATGATGCTGGCCGCAGGCAAAGGCTCACAGATCACCATTTACGCCGAAGGTGATGACGCTGAAGAGAGCCTTGATCAGCTCGAACAGTTAATCAACAATCGTTTCGATGAAGAAGAGTAAATCACCTTGAGCATTCTCATAAACGGCATAGGGGTATCAAGTGGCATCGCAATCGGTGAAGCCTACGTCTATTCACGCGAACAGAAAATGGTGCGTGAATATAAAGTTCCGAAGGAACAACAGCAAAAAGAGATCGAACGTTTCAAGGCGGCGCTGAATCGGGCCGGCGAACAGTTACACGAAATAAAGAACAAGATCGCAGCCGATACGCCGCCTGATATTCTGGCCTTTATCGACACCCACCTGTTAATGCTGGAAGATCCCACTTTTGATGATGGCACTATTGCCAATATCAAAAAATACTCCCGCAATGCCGAGTGGGCCTTGCAGCTGCAAAGCAAGCGTCTGGTGAAAATTTTCAATGAAATGGAAGACCCGTATCTGCGCACCCGCAAGGATGATGTTCTGCATGTAGTGCGCCGCATTCAAAGATGTCTGGCTGATACCCCCGAGCATGTTCCCGACGGCCAGCAGTTAAAAGGCCGCATCGTCATCGCCGATGATTTAACTCCGGCAGACACCCTGATGCTCCAGCATCATAAAATCGCAGGCTTCGTCACCGAGTTCGGCGGCCCGCTTTCTCACACCGCCATACTGTCGAAAAATATCGGCATACCTGCGATTGTCGGCGTGCATCATGCGCGCCAGCTCATCAAGAACGGTGAAATGCTGATCATCGACGGCGAACAGGGTATGGTGATTAACTCACCTGACAAGCGTTCGCTCAAACAGTACCGGACACTGCAAAAGGCTGAAGCTGCACGCAAAGTTTTACTCTACGATCTTAAAAATGTACCCGCCGTCACACTCGACGGCAAGGCCATCACCCTGCACGGCAACATTGATCGTCCTGAAGATATTAAAACTCTGCGCAGCTTCGACGACACTGGCGTGGGGCTTTACCGCACTGAAATGCTGTTCATCGAAAAAAACACTAATCCCGATGAAGACACTCAATTCAGAACCTACAAGCGCGCGCTGTTTCGTCTCAAGGGCCAACCCCTGACCATCCGTACCGTCGATCTGGGTGCCGACAAGGAAACCCAGGAGACCATCGACCAGGGGCCGATGGCTCACAACCCGGCCATGGGCCTGCGCGCCATCCGCCGCTGCATGAAAGAACCGGAATCATTCATTCCCCAGCTACGGGCGATACTCCGCGTCGCCGCCCTCGGCCCGGTACGCATGATGATCCCCATGCTCACTAGCATCGAAGAACTGCATCAGGTTCTCTACCTCATCGAAAGAACCAAACAGCGCCTGCACGACCAGAAAATCCGCTTCGATGCCAACCTGCAAGTCGGCGCCATGATCGAAGTCCCCGCTGCCGCGCTCTCCGCCGACGCCTTCGCCAAACAACTTGACTTCCTCTCCATCGGCACCAACGACCTGATCCAGTACACCCTGGCGCTGGACCGTATCGATGATGAAGTCAGCTACCTGTACAACCCGCTCAACCCCGCCGTGCTGCAACTGATCCAGCTCACCATCAACGCCGGCATAAAAGCACGCATCCCGGTTTCACTGTGCGGTGAAATGGCCAGTAACCCCCAGTACACCCGCCTGCTACTCGGCATGGGGCTGGAATACTTCAGCGTACAGGCCAACGTCATGCTGGAAATCAAAAACATCATCAACAACAGCTCGCTGTCCAAACTTCACGGGCAAATCAAAAAAATACTCGAGCATCAATCGGCCCATAAAACCGAAACTTTGCTCAATCAGCTCAACCATTACGAATCAGAAAAACTCAATGGTTAGTTTTTAGGTTTAATGGGTAGTGGGTGCTCCACAAAACCACTGGGGCGAGCCTTTGCTTCCAGCCGACGTAATGCATAATTATGCATGCACTATCCACTTTGCCCGGTGAATGCTAAAATTAAAACATGAGCACAATTTCTCAACGTTTCAAAGTCCGCGCTACCAGTCTGGGGCGTCCAGATCCAAAAGATCGAGTTCGTCAATCCATGGCCAATGTACGCCTCGAAGGACTTACACCTAACCCAAAGGCTGCCAAGGTCGTTCGTGCCATGGCAGATGGCTTACTTACGCCCGAAGAGGCTATCAACCAGATCCGCTCCTGGTATGCCCATAGAACCTGATAACTACCCCGGTACACAGGTTTACATCAACAAACTCGGCATCACCGTTGCTAAGACTCTTGCCGAGGCCGAGGCCACGTTAACTTGGGCTCGTACCGAACAATACAGAGACACTCCCTCCCCTACCGGCTTTGATCTTAGCCATCTTCAGCATATCCATCACCACCTTTTTCAGGACGTGTATGCATGGGCCGGACAGTTACGGAGCTATGATGTAAAAAAACAGGATTGCATCTTTACACCGGCGGCAGATATCGAACGCTATGCTCATCAGATCTATACACAGCTAGCGGACGAGGGTTATCTGCAAGGACTGGCTCGCAGCGCATTTCTGGAGAGACTTGCATACTACTATGATATGACCAACCGCCTACACCCCTTTCCGGAAGGAAACGGTAGAACACAGCGACTCTTCATCGAAGATCTGGCAGCACTGAATGACATGCTGATTGACTGGGCGGAGGTGAACTCATGGGAAATTATTGAGACAGCCATACAGGCCTTCTATGGAAACAGAGAGCCAATCTATCGAATGCTTGATCGCATCATCAGCCCATTAAGCAACTGAAAACAATGAAGCCAGGTCTTTTTATACAACATTTCAAAGGCCACATGAAGTTTATAACGTAAGCGTCTGGGGAACCACACACTACCCAACCCTTTATTTTTCTGCTAGCGCCACATTCCAGGGCAACAGGTAATCGATATCGTCTGGATTGTTCGGTAATTCCTCCAGCAGATATTTCAAATAATCAAACGGGATCAGGCCATTCGCTTTTGCCGTTTCTATGATGCTGTATAAAACAGCACTGGCTTCTGCACCCTTTGTTGTGTTGGCAAACAACCAGTTCTTACGGCCAATGACAAAGGGTTTAATGGCGCGTTCAGCGCGGTTGTTATCTATGCTTAGCTTTCCGTTTTCAATGTATCGATTCAGTTTTGGCCATTGCCTTAAGCTGTAGGCGATGGCTTTTCCAATGGCAGACTTGGGCGGTACATGCAGTGCTGATTTATCCAGCCAGGCTTTAAACTGCGCCAGCAGAGGATGGCTCTGTTGCTGCCGGATGGTTTGTTTTTCTTCCGGCGTTTTATCCTTAATCGCTGTTTCTATCCGATACAGTTTCTGGATGTGATTGATCGCCCAGTCCGCCTTGCCGGTTTTGCCTTTTACCTGCACCGTCCGGGCCTCGATAAATTTACGCCGGGCATGGGCCCAGCAGCCCACCAGTGTCGCTTCAGCCTTGTCATAGCCACCATAGCCGTCAACTTGAAGGTAGCCTTTAAACTGGCGCAGATAATCCTGCGCACAGCGCCCGGCGCGACTGTTTTGATAGTCATAAAGCACCATGTTGGGCGGTTTGTGTGG